>JAICZO010000485.1 GCA_029057255.1 Muribaculaceae bacterium
GTACAGGTCGGCGCCGGCACCGGAGTAGTCGGCGAAGTGACCCGAGAGAGTGTTGACGATTTCTTTAGAGTACTTTGTCTTGATTTTACCTTTGGCATCGGCTACCGAGTCAAGAGGAAGAGCCTTGACAAAGTATCCGTAACCGTCGATGAGGAGACGGCCCATTGTCTGCTCGCCGTTCTCGGGGAGCTTGTTGAACTGCTTCAGGCCAAGGAGGTGGTCATACTGCGAGAACGAGGCCTTGCCGGGGATGAACCAGGTCTGTGCGAGGCCCTGAGTCTCAGCGTTGGTAAATGCGGGAGTGATGATTTCCACCACTTTGGCGGCATCCTGTCCGCCTTTCATCGCACGTTCGGCTTCTTTGAGCACTGCGGTCTGAGCTGTAGCCGCGAATGCCGTTGCGACGGCGAGTGTCAATAAAGAGAATTTCTTCATCTTTTTTGAGTTTTTATGGGTTGTTGTTTAGGGTTGATTATCACTGGTTGTCCTCGTCTTCGATTACTTCCTCGGTTTCGTCAGCTTCGGTTTCGTCGATGACTTCTTCGTCGGCACTGAGTTCGGGCAGTTCCTCGGCATCGGGAGCTATCTGTATTGTCTCTTCTTCGGGGTCGGCGTCGACACAGCATACAGATGCTATGGCATCGCCGCGCTTCTCGAGGTTGATGATGCGGACGCCCTGTGTCGCGCGACCCATGACACGGATGTCGGCCACATGCACACGGAGGACGATACCCGACTTGTTTATTATAACAAGGTCATTGTCGTCGTTGACGCTCTTGAATGCCACGAGCTCGCCGGTCTTGTCGGTGATGTTCATGGTCTTGACACCGCGTGCGCCGCGACGTGTCAGTCGGTATCCGTCGAGGAGCGAACGCTTGCCGAAGCCCTTGTCGGAGAGGACAAGAACGGTGTTCTCGGAGTTCTCGCCCATAACGACAAGACCTACTACGGCGTCGTCGTTATCGTCGATGCGCATGCCGCGGACACCGGAGCTTACGCGGCCCATGG
>JAICZO010000486.1 GCA_029057255.1 Muribaculaceae bacterium
GTTCTGGAAGCCTTGCTCAAACCCCTCGGAAGACGTCATGGTGCAGCGTCACCGCGCGCGATGGGGCAACGACAGCAAGTAGTAAATAAAAATGTGAATCAGCACTCGCCCCGCACATAGTGGTGTGCGGCAGTGCACTCGTGGAGCGTACGGTCGACAATCACATGACGGTTGGCCCTGCCCGCTATCTCCGACATCTCATGGCTGACAAGCATTATGGTAGTGCTGCCGGCAAGGTCGGCGATAATGCGGTAGAGATGCGACTCGAAGTGCTTGTCGATGTAGCTCAGCGGCTCGTCAAGTATCAGCACCGGAGGCCTTGAGACTATGGCGCGGCCGAATAGAGCGCGCTGCAGCTGGCCGCCCGACAGCTTGCCGATGGGACGGTCGGCCAAATCCTCAAGCTCGATAAGCTGCAAGGCCTGCGCAATGCGCAGGCTTTTTTCGTCGGCAGTCATGCCGCGGTGCGACAGCAGAGCCGAGGCCACAACCTCGCGCACGGTGATGGGGAAATGCGCGTCAACACTGTTTTTCTGCGGCAGATAGCCGAACTGCGGGGGCGCCGGAGCTGCCGTGCCGTCGGCGTTGAAGAATCGTATGTCTCCCGACGTCGGCCTGAGCAGACCGAGAATCATGCGCAGCAGCGATGTCTTGCCGCCGCCGTTAGGGCCTGTTATGGCAATGAAGTCGCCGTGATCGACAGTCAGGTTGACACGGTCGAGTATCTGACGATCCTCGCGGCGCAGCGATACGTCGCTTATGGTAATGAGCGGGCGGCTGTGGCGTCCGTGGTCAGTGTCGCATGCCGAGCATCGGCACGAAGGGCTATGGCCGGGCAAGTTCATCGGCAATGTTAAGTATCTGTTTATCCCAGTTATAGTCGAGCGGGTCGATAGTTACGAGCCTCGACCCTATCTCGTCGTTTATAGTGCGGGCCTGACGGCTGTCGTACTCCTTCTGAATGAAGAACACTCTGACACTGTCAGCCACGGCTCTGTCAATGGCCTCACGCAGCATGCGCGCCGACATCTCCTTGCTCTCCTGCCCTATGGCAAGCTGGTGCAGACCGTAGTCACGGGCAAAATAGGACAGCGACGGATGCCATATGGCGAAGCTGTGGGCGCCGGAGCCGGCAAGCCGCGCGGATATGGCCGAGTCGATGGAGTCGAAGCGCTCGTTGAGACGGGCCAGCCTGCGGCCGTACTCGTCGGCCTTGTCGGGATCGTCGTCCGTCAGCGCGCGTGCCATATTGGCAGCCATAGCGCGTGCACCCGACACTGAAGTCCACACGTGCGGATCACCCTCATCGTCGCCGGCATGTGTGTCACCGTCGTGATGATGGTGTGTGTGAGTGCCGTATACACGGCCAATGCC
>JAICZO010000487.1 GCA_029057255.1 Muribaculaceae bacterium
TCTCGGTATAAATAATTAACTTTGCAATCCACTCAAAAACTATAATGGAAAAGATTCAAGTAAACACAACCGGTGTCGCTGCAACAGTCAGCGACGCCGCCGTCGCAGCCCTCGCCAACGAAGGCCGCACATCCCTTGCAAAACTGACCGACCTCACCGGTGAGGGTAACGACTTCCTCGGATGGGTTACGCTCCCCGGCGATACCCCCGCCTCGCTCATTGACGACATCAACGCCACCGCGGAAGACCTCCGCAAGACATGCGACGTCGTTGTCGCTATCGGCATCGGCGGCTCATATCTCGGCGCAAAGGCAGTCATCGAGGCCCTCTCCGACTCCTTCGCTGCATACCGCAACGACACAGGCTGCAAAGTGCTCTTTGCAGGCCAGAACATCGGCGAAGACTATCTCGCCGAGCTTCAGGACTTCCTTGCCGACAAGTCGTTCGGCATCATCGTCATCTCCAAGTCGGGCACAACCACCGAGCCTGCAATCGCCTTCCGCATCCTCAAGGAGCAGCTCGAGGCCAAGCTCGGCCGTGCCGAGGCATCGCGCCGCATCGTAGCCATCACCGACGCAAAGCGCGGCGCACTCCGCACACTTGCCGACACCGAGGGCTACAAGACATACATCATCCCCGATAACGTCGGCGGCCGTTTCTCGGTCCTCACACCCGTAGGCCTGCTCCCCATCGCCGTAGCCGGATTCGACATCCGCGCCCTCGTCGACGGTGCCGCAGCAATGGCCAAGGCTACCCTCGACGGCACTGACAACAGCGCCCTCACCTACGCGATGACCCGCAACGCCCTATATCGCGCCGGCAAGAAAATCGAGATTCTCGTCAACTACAACCCCAAGCTCCACTTCTTCGGAGAATGGTGGAAGCAGCTCTACGGCGAGAGCGAAGGCAAGGACCACAAGGGTATCTTCCCCGCTGCCGTGGACAACACTACCGACCTCCACTCGCTGGGCCAGTGGATTCAGGATGGCGAGCGCATCATCTTCGAGA
>JAICZO010000488.1 GCA_029057255.1 Muribaculaceae bacterium
GTTGAATTCGCATGCGCGCCGGTTGCTGCGGGTTATGAGGATGGTGTCGGCCGGACCCCGGCCGGCGTTGTCGTATGCCGATGTCAGCAGTTCGGGCAGGTCCTCGCCCGACACGATGGTGACATCGTCGAAGCTGCGGGTGCGCAGGCGCGGCACGGGCACCGGCTCTCCCTCGGGAGTGGCCGCGGCCTTGACCATGGCGCGCCGCAGGCGTGTGGCGTTGAAGAGTATGCCCGAGTCTGCTGCCTGGCGGGCGGTCTCGGTCAGCACGGCGCGCGATACCTTGAGGCCGAGCCTCCGCAGCACGTCGGGGTTCATGGCGGGCGACTTGTCAGAGCCTACGGGCGGCAGCTGCGCGGTGTCGCCGATAAGAATCAGACGGGAGTTCTCTCCTGCGAATACATATGTGACAAGGTCTTCGAGCAGGTTGGAGCCGTCGCTGTCGTTGCCGGCTATCATTGATGCCTCGTCGACGATGAAGACGGCGTCGCGGCTGTGGTTCTCGGCCGGTACCGGCGGGGTGTGGACTCCCGGCTGTGCGGCCTGTATGTGGCGGTATATCTTGCGGTGTATGGTGAAAGCCTTGTGCCCCGCCGAGTTGGCGCTGAATACTTTAGCTGCACGACCTGTCGGCGCCAGCAGCACCACTTCGCGTCCTTGAGCCTCGAGAGTGCGCACGAGTGCTCCGGTGAGCGAAGTCTTGCCCGTGCCGGCATATCCGTTGAGCACGAACACGCCTTCGGGTCTCGGCGTCGGGTCACAGAATCGTGCCAGAGCCGCGACTACCGCCACCTGCTGGTCGTTGGCGCGGTACGGGAGGGCGAGCAGCACTTCGGCTGCGAAGAGGTCGGCTTGCATCGGTCAGTTTTTATCGGAGTAGTCTGCCAGTTCCTTGTTGTATCTGTCGAGGTTGTTGTACAGGCGTGAGTTTTCTTTGTCGAGCTTTCCTTCAGCCTCGGCCTGGTATAGGGCCGAGCCGAGGGTGAACATATATCCGAAGCGCTCGAGATACTCCGGGTCGGCGAGGAGCTGCCTCCAAGAGCCGCTTCGGTTGCCCGAAGGCTCCTCGGCTATGGCTTTGCTCTGCTCGACGAGGTATCGCAGTATTGCTTCGTTCTGTCCGATCATGCGTGTATACTCTTCCTGTGACAGCGAGTCGCGTCGCTCGATTTTTATAGACAGTTCCTCGCAGACGTCGGCATTGTACTCGGCATCGACAGAGCGACCCGAGCATGCGGTCAGCAGGCTGAGAAGCAGTATAATTGCAAAAGTGTGTATTGGTCGCATGTTCAGTGTTTTACGTAGTGTCTGCGCGCATAGTGGCCACACTCGCGCGCCATTGTCTGGAATTATAACACAAAGGTGGCCGCAAGAGTTGTGTCGCGGCCGAAAAAAATCAGCGTGCCGTCATGTCGTAGCGGTCGAGCCTTGCCACGGCGGCGGCGAGGCGCTCGCGCAGGCTGATGTACTCGATTTCGGCGTCGAGATACTCGTTGTACTCGCGCAGATAGTCGAGCAGGGTGATGCTGCGTGCGTCGAAGGCCTTCCTGAGCATGGCAGTGTATGAGTCGCCCGAGAAAGTCGCAGCCGATGTCTCGACCCTTGCCATCAGCGCTGATGCCTCGGCATGGTCGGTGGCGAGCATGGCAGAGCGTCGTACGTCGTAGGCGGCATCCTCGAGAGCGAGAGCCTCAGATGCGGCTTTTGCCGCGCGCACGCTTTTGGCCGGAGCCCATGAGGGGAGGCTTATGCCGATGCTGAAGCCGTTGAAGTGGGTGTGCTCCTCGTAGTCATGCACATAGGCAAGCTTGAAGGAGGGTAGGGCACTGCGTCGTGCGGCGCTGACATCGGCCTCGGCGGCGGAGCGCAGGCTCCTGTTTGCCGATGCGGCGGGGTCGGCGGCGGCATACATCTCTTCGTAGTGCGCCAGCGGCTTGACTGTCAGGTCGAATGCCGGCTTGCCGAAGTCGGTATCAACCCCGGCGGAGGCTGCTCCGGCAGTGAGTGTGCGCAGGTTGGCGCGGCACTGTGCGGCCTCGGCCTCGGCCGAAGCAAGAGCGGCTCCTATGCTGAAGCGCTGTAGCCCTATCTTCTTGACATCGAGCACTGTCGCCTGGCTGTCGGCGAGAGCCTTGCGGTATGCCTCCTCGAGGGCGGCAAGGTTGCGGTCGGCCTCGCGCAGCAGCCCAAGGCGCTTGTCGGCGGCGTCGAGGGCGATGAGGGCGGTCTTTATTTCGAGAGCCTTGTCGACCAAGGCACTGCGGTAAAGCATGGCGAAGGCGTCGGCACGGTAGCCGTTGGCACGCGAGCGTGCGGCGTATGCTCCGGGCCAGTCGAAGGCCTGTCCTACCGAGAATCCCCAGCGGTTGCCGTCGTTGCCTTCCTCGCTGAATTTGTAGTCGAAGTCGATGTCAGGTCCCGACAGAGTGTTGGCGGCGCGACCCTCCTCGAGCTGTGCCGTGTATGCTGCCTTCGCCGATGCCGTCGAGGGGTCGAGTTCGGCGATGCGTATTATCTGTCTGTCAAGGTCGGAGGCCGACGCAGTCATTGCTGCGGCCAGGGCAAAAGTATATATTATTCTTCTCATAACGGTAAAGGTTAGATTTGGGGAATAGAATCAAGATACCAGCGGTAGAGGCGCCCGATGCCTTCGGGCAGCTCGACAGAGTGTCGCCATCCCAGGGCATGCAGACGGCTTACGTCGCAGAGCTTGCGCATCGTGCCGTCGGGCTTTGAGGCATCCCATTCGATGGTGACGCCCGAGCCTTCGGTTGCCGCCACGAGGTCGGCCAGAGCGGCGATAGTCAGCTCTTTGCCCGTGCCGATATTGATGTGTGTGTTGCGGATGTCGCCTGTCATGCCTGCCGTAATGTCCTTGAAGCTGACATTGAGCAGTATGTGCACGCATGCGTCGGCCATGTCCTCGCTCCACAGGAACTCGCGGAGGGGTCGTCCCGTGCCCCACAGCCTTACGAGGCCGGGGAATATGCCGAAGGCGGCGAGGGCGTCGGCTATCTCTCTGTCGGAGGCATCGGCCGCGATTGTCGATACGGGGCGGGCGGCAAGGTCGGCACGCACGGCGCTGTAGTCGCCCTTGCCCAACAGAGCTGCCAGGCGCACCTTGCGTAGCATCGCGGGCAGCACGTGGCTGTTCTCGAGATGGAAATTGTCGTTGGGGCCGTAGAGGTTGGTGGGCATCACGGCCACGTAGTCGGTGCCGTACTGCAGGTTGAACGACTCGCACATCTTCAGTCCTGCGATTTTGGCGATGGCATACGGCTCGTTGGTGTACTCGAGGGGCGATGTCAGCAGCGCGTCCTCGGTGATGGGCTGGGGTGCCTCGCGCGGGTAGATGCAGGTCGAGCCGAGGAAGAGCAGCTTGTCGACGTCATGCCGGTAAGCCTCGCCGATGACGTTCTGCTGTATCTGCAGGTTCCGGTAGATGAAGTCGGCGCGATAGCGTGAGTTTGCCAGGATGCCGCCGACGTGTGCTGCAGCGAGCACTACGGCGTCAGGACGCTCGCTGTCGAAGAAAGCGCGTACGGCCACGGGGTCGAGCAGGTCGAGCTCGGCGTGGGAGCGTCCGACGACGTCGTAACCGCGGGCGCGCAGGTTTGCCGTTATCGCCGAGCCTACGAGGCCGCGGTGACCGGCGACATATATCTTTTTCATTACGGTCAGTATGCTATTTTTTCAGTGCCTCCATGTCGGCGTCGACCATGATTTCGACGAGCCGCTCGAATGATGTCTTGCGCGGGTTCCACCCCAGTTTCTCGCGTGCTTTGGCCGGATTGCCGAGCAGGTGCTCCACTTCGGCGGGGCGGTAGAACTTCGGGTCGACTTCGACCAGGACACGTCCTGTGGCCTCGTCGATGCCTTTCTCGTCGCGGCCGGAGCCTTCCCAGCGCAGTCTGATGCCGGCGCGGGCGAAGGCGAGGGTGGCGAACTCGCGCACCGAGTGGTACTCACCCGTGGCGATGACATAGTCGTCGGGGGTGTCCTGCTGGAGTATGAGCCACATGCACTCGACATAGTCGGGAGCATATCCCCAGTCGCGTCGTGCGTCGAGATTGCCCAGGTACAGCTTGTCCTGCAGGCCGCATGCTATCCTCGACGCCGCCAGAGTAATCTTGCGTGTCACGAATGTCTCGCCGCGTCGCTCCGACTCATGGTTGAAGAGGATGCCGTTTGCGGTGTACATGCCGTAGCTCTCGCGGTAGTTCTTCATAATCCAGTAAGCGTACAGCTTGGCCACGGCGTAGGGCGAGCGCGGATAGAAAGGCGTTGTCTCGGACTGCGGCACTTCGGCCACCTTGCCGAAAAGCTCCGATGTCGAAGCCTGATATATGCGCACTTTCTTCTCCATGTTCAGTATCCTCACCGCCTCGAGCAGGCGGAGGGTGCCGATTGCGTCGGTCTCGGCTGTGTATTCGGGCACGTCGAACGATACCTTCACATGGCTCTGTGCGGCAAGATTGTAGATTTCGTCGGGCTTGACTTCGCCTATGATGCGGATGAGCGACGACGAGTCGGTCATGTCGCCGTAGTGCAGGTTGAGGAGTCGCCGGCGGTGCATGTCGCGCACCCATTCGTCGAGGTAGAGGTGCTCGATGCGCGCTGTGTTGAAGCTTGAGCTGCGGCGTATAATGCCGTGTACTTCATAGCCTTTAGAGAGTAGGAACTCGGCAAGGTAGCTGCCGTCCTGTCCGGTTATGCCGGTGATGAGAGCTGTTTTCACTGTATGATAGTGTTGTTTATGTACAAAATTAGCCTAAAAATGCCATTCGGGCAAATCATAAGTCCGCTATGCTGTCGACGGTGGTCTGCGGTCTGTTCTCGGGTGGCCACATCGTGGGCTGCTGCGCGAAGACATTCGAGTTGTCGCGGTCGCGTACCATGACTGTGTGCCATCCCCGCATGCCGGGCAGACGGAAGTCCTTCGACAGGTTGTCGCCCACGTACATGCGCCGCATGCCGGGGTATCGCTTCTCGGCTATCTCCCAGGGCACGACGGTTGTCTTGTCGCCTCCTGTCTCCAGGCTGATGAGGATGTCTTCGGGGCGGAAGAAGCGCTCTATGCCGAGGGCGGCAATCTTGGCGCGCTGGTGGCGCGTCGAGCCGTCGGTTATGAGCATGAGCGTGTGGCCCTGCCTGCTCAGGCGCCCGAGGGTGTCGGCGACGCCCGGCAGCAGTGATATGTCGGGAGTATGCGCACGGTAGGTCTCCACCATCGAGTCGACGGTGAATCGCTCCGCGCCCGGCATGCCGGCCACCGCCTCGAGCGCCGCCTCGAAACCGAGCGGACGGTTGGCGCTTATGATGCGGAAGAGGCTGTCGGCGTCGGCACCCGTAGCCTCGGCAAGCTCTGCCGCCACGGTGCGGTAGCCCGATGCCACGTATGTCATCTCTTTATATAATGTGTCGTCAAGGTCGAAAGCGTATAGCATGACTGTTTCTGCTGTTGTAGAAATGCAAATATAACGCTTTTTTGTCATATCGGGAAAAAGTCGTAAATTTGTTAACGCTATGAACTATCTCGACCGACTTAACGACAGCCAGCTTGAAGCCGTCAGAGCCACCGAGGGGCCCGTGCGGGTGCTCGCCGGTGCCGGGACGGGCAAGACCCGCGCTCTGACTGCCCGATACTGCTATCTGACAGACCTGCTCGGCATCGACCCGTCGGCGATACTGTGCGTCACCTTCACCAACAAGGCCGCCGCCGAGATGAAGATGAGGATACGCCGCATGCTGGGCGACTTCGACCTCGGATACATATGCACCTTCCACTCGTTCTGCGTGCGCCTGCTCAAGGAGGACATACATGTGCTCAACTATCCGGCCAACTTCATCGTCGCCGACGAGGACGACCAGACTTCGCTGCTGCTGAAGGTCTACGAGGATATGGGGCTGACGCTCAAGGAGCTGCCCGTCAAGCGCGCCGTCGAGTATATAGGCCGCCGCAAGAGCGAGAGCGACGATTATCTCCGCCACATCGAGAGGCTCACCAACAAGGAGCTGCTCGACAGGGCTGTCTGCGGCACCGAGCGCATGGACGAGATTTTCCTGCGCTATCTCTACGAGCAGAAAAAGAGCTATGCCGTCGACTTCGACGACATCATAATCTTCACCCGGTACATACTGGAGTCATATCCCGACATTCTGGCAAAGTGGCAGAGCCGCATGCAGTATGTGATGGTCGACGAGTTTCAGGACGTCAGCCCGAGGCAGTACGACATCGCCCGCATGCTGGCCGGCACCCACCGCAATCTCTTTATCGTGGGCGACCCTGACCAGACGATATACTCGTGGCGCGGTGCCGACGTGAATCTTTTTCTCGACTTCGACAAGGTGTATGCCGGAGCTGCGACAATCGTGCTCGACATGAACTACCGCTCGACGCCGCAGATACTCAAGGTGTCGAACCGGCTTATCGCCAACAACACCAACCGCTACCCCAAGACGGTGCGCGCCGTCGGCGAGGACGGCATACCCCCGGTGTTCTACCATGCCCGCGACGAGCGCGACGAGGCTCGCTGGATAACGGGCAAGATAGGGCAGATGAAGAAGGCCGGGTGGCCTCTCGGCTCTGTGGCCATACTCTACCGCGCACACCACCAGTCGAGGGCGCTCGAAGAAGCTTTCGTAAGGGAGTCGGTGGCCTACAAGATATATAGCGGCACGGCTTTCTATGCCCGCCGCGAAGTCAAGGATGTCGTGGCGTATCTGCGTATGCTCACGGCCGGCGACGATGTGGCGTTCATGCGCACGGTCAACAATCCGTCGCGAAAAATAGGCAAGAAAAAGATGGCCATGATACAGGCCGATGCCGAGGAACACGGCGACCGCCTTGTCGACGCCCTGACGAGGCTCGCCCCGACACCGACTTTCGCCCGCACCGGTGCGATGGACTATCTCGCAGCCCTCGATGCCGGCAGGGAGCTTGTCGGCAAGGTGCCTCTGGGCGACCTGCTGCAGCGTATGCTCGACCTTACGGGCTACGAAGAGATGCTGCGCGGCCTCAGCGAGTGGGAGCGCCTCGACAATCTCGCCGAGCTGAAAAGGGCGGTCGAGGAGGCCGGACACGACGATGACGCCACGCTCGACGATTTCCTTGCGCGCGTGGCCCTTGCCGCCAATATCGACCGCGACCGCGGCAGCGATGACGACACCGTGAGGATGATGACCGTCCACACGGCAAAGGGCATGGAGTTTCCCGCCGTGTTTGTCTGCGGGCTGTGCGAGGGGTCGATGCCGTCGCGGCGCAGTTCCTCTCCCGACGACATCGAGGAGGAGCGCCGACTGGCCTATGTGGCTCTTACCCGCGCCGAGAAACTGCTCTTCCTCTCAGACTGCGAGGGCTTCGGTCACGACAACACCGCCCGCATGCCGTCGCGCTTCGTCTATGAGATGGGGCTTGAGAATATGACTTTCGAGCGCCCCGTGCCGCCGCAGAATATCGTGGCCGCGCCTATGGCCGGAGCCGCCGATGGAGCATTGTTTGCCGGCGGCGATCTGGTCGAGCATCCTGTCTTCGGCCGCGGCATGGTCATGGAAGTCGACACGGCCGGACGCGCATATATGGTACAATTCGACAAAGTGTCGACGCCGCGGCGCCTCCGCTTCGGAGCACCGCTTGACGCCGTCGACCCTGACAGCTGGAAATGATGGAAAAAACCTTATATATAAGCGACATGGACGGTACCCTGCTCGGTACCGACAGCCGCATCTCGGAGCGCAGCTCCCGTATAATAAGCGATCTGACGGCACAGGGTGCCCTGATAACCGTAGCGACGGCGCGCACGCCCGCCACGGTGGTGCCGCTTCTGGCAGGTACGGTGACGAGGCCCCCGGCTATCGTCATGACCGGATGCGCCGCCTGGGACCGCCGCAGCGCATGCTTCTCTGACACACACTTCCTGCCCTCGGCCGACGTCGAGGCCGCGCTCGACATCTGCCGCCGCAACGGCGTGCACCCCTTCGTGTATGTCATGGCCGACGACGGCGCCACTCTCGACGTATACCACGAGGCAAAGAGGCTCAACCGAGCGGAAGAGAGTTTCTATATCGAGCGCTCGCACCTGAAGCTCAAGCGCTTTCATCTCGGTACGCCCGCTCCTGAGCGTGCCTCCGACAAGTCGATGCTCTTCTATGCAATGGGCGAGGACGAGTCGGTGAGGCTCGCCGCCGAGGAGTTTGCAAAGGACACCGACTGCTCGGTGTGCTGCTACCCCGACATCTTCAACCCGACGGTGATGAATCTCGAGATTTTCCCTCCGGGCGTCACAAAGGCTATGGCTGTCAAGAGGCTGCGGCAGAAGCTCGGCGCCACACGGCTCGTCGTCTTCGGCGATAATCTCAACGACCTGCCCATGCTCGCCGAGGCCGACCTTGCCGTAGCCGTAGGCAACGCCCTGCCCGAAGTGAAGGCCGCCGCCGACATCGTTATCGAGCCGAACTACACCGACTCGGTGGCCCGCTTCATCCTCGAGCAGGAGAC
>JAICZO010000489.1 GCA_029057255.1 Muribaculaceae bacterium
GCTTGTCACTGCGGCTCTCAAGCGCATCGACACCGACAACAGCGACGACGACATGCTGCGCCATATCATGAAGCCCGGCATAAGACTGCTGCCCAACACATCGGGCGTGCGCGATGCCCGCGAGGCCGTGCTGGCGGCGCAGCTCGCCCGCGAGGCCTTCGAGACCGACTTCATAAAACTCGAGATACACCCCGACCCCAAATACCTGCTGCCCGACCCTGTCGAGACGCTGAAAGCGACCGAAGAGCTCGCAAAGCTGGGATTCATCGTCATGCCCTACATCCAGGCTGACCCCGTGCTCTGCAAACGTCTCGAGGACGTCGGCACCGCGGCCGTCATGCCTCTCGGCGCTCCTATAGGCACCAACAAAGGCATCGTCGTCAAGGACCTGCTCGAGATAATAATCGAGGAGAGCAAGGTCCCGGTAGTTGTCGATGCCGGGCTTGGAGCGCCCTCACATGCCGCCGAGGCGATGGAGATGGGTGCCGACGCCGTGCTCGTCAACACCGCCATTGCCGTTGCGGGCGACCCCGTCGCTATGGCACGTGCCTTCGCCAAGGCTGTCGAGGCCGGGCGCGAGGCATACGAGGCGGGGCTCGGCTCCCGCTCGAGAATAGCCGTTGCAAGCAGTCCTCTGACTTCATTCCTTGACTGATGTTTTCCGACGTACTCAAGAACTACGACTGGGAGGCGACGACCGCCCGCATAATGTCGAAGACCGCCGCCGATGTCGAGCGCGCCCTGGCATCACGCCACCTCACCGTCGATGACTTCATGGCGCTCGTATCGCCTGCCGCCGCCCCCTATCTGGAGCAGATGGCGGCACTGAGCCGGCACTACACACAGGAGCGTTTCGGCAAGACTATCTCGATGTACATACCCATGTACATCACCAACTCGTGCACCAACTCGTGCGTCTACTGCGGCTTCAACCGTCACAACCGCTTCGAGCGTGTCATCCTCAACGCCGCACAGATCGAGGACGAGTGCCGGGCCATACGCCGCCTCGCGCCGTTCGGCAACCTGCTGCTCGTCACGGGCGAGAATCCGAGAGCGGCGGGCGTGGACTACATCGAGCAGGCGCTGAGAACTTGCCGGCCCTACTTCAGCAACATGTCGATGGAAGTGATGCCACTGTCGGCCGACGACTACAGCCGCCTGACACGCTCGGGACTGAACGGCGTGGTATGCTTCCAGGAGACATACCACCGCGAGCGATACAAGGTCTACCACCCGGCAGGCATGAAGTCCGACTTCGAGTGGCGCGTCAACGGCTTCGACCGCATGGGCCAGGCCGGACTCCACAAAATCGGCATGGGCGTGCTGATCGGTCTCGAGGACTGGCGCACCGACGTGACAATGATGGCCATTCATCTGCAGTATCTCCGCAAGCACTACTGGCGCTCGCGCTTCAGTGTCAACTTCCCCCGCATGCGTCCTGCCGCAGGCGGCTTCAGGCCCAACGTGGTCATGAACGACCGCGAGCTGGCGCAGCTGACATTCGCCTTCCGCATCTTCGACCACGACGTCGACATATCGTACTCCACACGCGAGACTCCCGCCTTCCGCGACAACATGATGACGCTCGGCGTGACATCTATGAGCGCAGGCTCGAAGACCGACCCCGGCGGCTACCACACCTACCCCCGGTCGCTCGAGCAGTTCGCCGTCAGCGACGAGCGCTCGCCCGAGGATGTGGCGAAGGCTATACGCAGCCGGGGATACGAACCGGTGTGGAAGGACTGGGACAGAGTATTCGAC
>JAICZO010000049.1 GCA_029057255.1 Muribaculaceae bacterium
CCATATGCTCGCTCAACACCATCATGGTCGACGGAACGGGCATGTGCGGCGCATGCCGCGTGACTGTCGGCGGCAAGACTCGCTTTGTGTGTGTCGACGGTCCCGAGTTCGACGCCCATCAGGTGGACTTCGACGAGATGATGATGCGAATGAAAGCGTATGACCCTGTAAAATAATCGGATATGTCAGAGAATACTATAAATGAAGGACGCGACGCCGCTTGGCGCGTGGAGCTCCGCAACGCAATGACGGCCAAGGAGCGCTCGGCGATACCCCGTGCCAAGATGCCGCAGCTTGACCCCGCATACCGAATCACTAACAACGAAGAAGTAAACCCGGGTCTGAGCGAGGACCAGGCCGTGCTCGAGGCAACACGATGCCTCGACTGTCCCACACCGACATGTATCGAGGGATGCCCCGTCAACATCGCCATACCCGATTTCATAAAGAACATACAGCGCGGCGAAGTGCTCAAGGCTGCCGCCGTGCTCAAGCAGACAAGCGCACTACCCGCAGTCTGCGGCCGCGTATGCCCGCAGGAACGCCAGTGCGAGAGCCGCTGCATATACAACAAGATGAAGAAAGAGCCGGTGGCTATCGGCTATCTCGAGCGTTTCGCCGCCGACACGCTGCGCCTCGCCTCGGAGAGCAAGGACGCTGCCCCCGTGGCCTCCAACGGCATCCGTGTCGCTGTCGTAGGCTCCGGCCCCGCAGGCCTCTCTTTTGCCGGCGACATGGCTCGTCGCGGTTTTGAAGTCGACGTCTACGAGGCACTCCACGAAATAGGCGGCGTGCTCAAGTACGGCATCCCCGAGTTCCGTCTCCCCAATACAGTCGTCGACGCCGAGCTTGACGCCCTCCGTGCTCTCGGTGTCCGCTTCCATGCCGATACCGTCGTAGGCAAGACACTCAGCTACGAAGATATGCTCAAGATGGGATTCCGCGGCATGTTCGTCGCTTCGGGCGCAGGTCTGCCCCGTTTCATGAACATCCCCGGCGAGAACCTCTCTGGCGTGATGTCGTCCAACGAGTACCTTACCCGCATCAACCTCATGGGCGCGGGCCGCGAGGGCAGTGACACACCCGTGCTGAAAGGCCGCAATGTCGCTGTCATCGGTGGCGGCAACACCGCAATGGACTCGGTGCGCAC
>JAICZO010000490.1 GCA_029057255.1 Muribaculaceae bacterium
GCGTAGAGCACGTCGTCGAGGCGGTCGGCCGGGTAGTTGCGGCTTCGCACGCTGTTGAGGAGTTTTGCGGCATCGATTTTCAGGCCTGCGCGCAGTTTGCACTCGGCCAGGGCATAGATAACCTCGGCCAGGCGGATTTCGGTGTAGTCGCTTTCCATCTGGTGAGCGTCGTCGTCAGAGTAGAAGGGATATTTTGCGAAGTGCCATCCCGAGTTGTGGTCGCCGGTGCGGAGGTTCGACTCTTTCTGAGTGGGCCATTTGCCGGGATCCATGCCCTGGAAGGGGCCCACGGCGTCGCGGATATAGAGGTCGTAGGGGAGTTCCGGGGCACGCACACGCTTTGTCGCGCCGTTCTCGTCGATATATTCGAGGTAGCCGAAGAGGAACATACCCTCGCGCTTGCCGCCGCCGAGGTTCTTGTATTTCTTCAGGCGCACGTCATGTGGATACTTGCGGAACTTCTTTATTGACATACCGAGGTCGTAGTCATAGAGTTTGCCTGTGGGGTCGAAGCTGGGCGAGCATACAAACTCACCGTTGTGGCCGCCGTGCTTGACCTTGGCGTCGTCGAAGTAGTTCTCCGAGTATGAAGGCACGCCCCAGTTATAGAGCTGATTGTAGTGCCAGCTGGTGTAGTTGCACGAACCCGAGAAGAAGAACACGAGCTCGTCGCACTGGTCGTTGTCGGAGTCGAAGGGGGCATCCCAGCGGTCGGCCACCTTGTAGGCGCCGTATACGCCGTCGACGATGTCCTGTGCCACTTTCTCGCAGTCGGCAAGGCGGTCGACGCCGATATACTCCTTGGCGTTCAGGTAGAGGCGCACCAGAAGGGAGGCAGCGCCGGCCTGTGTCCACATATTGGCATACTGCGAGCCGCTGCCGAGGCTCTCCTTTTTATAGAGGAGCGGGAGCGATTCTTTGATTTCCGACTCTATGAAGTTGAAAATCTTTTCGGGCGGAACCTGCGCAAGGGTGTTCTGCGACTGGTCGTCGTAGCTCACGCAGAAAGGCACGTTGCGGAACGAATCAAGCAGACGGAGGTAGTACCAGCAGCGCAGAACCCTGTTC
>JAICZO010000491.1 GCA_029057255.1 Muribaculaceae bacterium
CTCCATCCTCGAGCCTGACTGTGAGGCAGTCGCTGTCGGCGGTCTCGACGATGCCGAGTGTGCCGTTTACGAAGCGCCTCTCGGGGTCGTTGCGCAGGAATATGACCTGAGCACCCGCTTTGAGACGCAGCTCCAGGTCGGTCGGGTAAGACGATGCGGGGAACTCGCCCGTCACATCGCCCACATAGACAGTCTCGGGCGCGTCGAGGCGCTCGAGGTGCAAGTCGTTGATGCGCTTGACGCTGTCGCGCCTTGCGGCGAGTGTCATCACGAGCCTGCCCTCATCGGCTTCGGACGCGGCCATACGGCTGTTGATGGCTCTGATGTCGGCATGGTTCGGCACCCCGGCACGGAAACGGTCGAGAATCTCGACGAAGGCGCTGTCGCTCTGACGGTATACCTTGCGCAGCTCTATCGACGCCAGCCCGAAGCTGTCGAACACCTTGGCGTTGAAAAAGAACTGGTTGCGGTACTCCTTCTGGAGTATCGCCTTGTCCTCCGACGTGACCACAGGCTCGAGCTGGAACACATCGCCGACAAGCAGCATCTGCTTGCCGCCGAAAGGCTTGCGCCGGTCTCCGCCGAAGGTGCGCAGAATGCGGTCGATAAGGTCGATGACATCAGCCCGCACCATCGAAATCTCGTCGATGACGATAAGCTCAATCTCTTTGAAGAGCTTGATGGAACGGCCGGTGAGCTTGAGCCTGTCGCGCAGACGCGCCGGAGCAAACTCCGGGTCGTCGGGCAGCACGGGCTGCAGCGGCAGATGGAAGAAAGAGTGCAGCGTCTGCCCGCCGACATTCACGGCGGCGATGCCCGTCGGGGCAAGGACGGCGCACTTCTTGTCGGTATGGCTTATGATATATCGCAGGAAAGTCGACTTGCCGGTGCCCGCCTTTCCGGTCAGAAACACCGACTGGTCGGTTTCGTCGATGAGTCTGAGCAGGTTGCGAAACTCCGCATTGGCCATATCAATGGCCGAGGCAGCCGTAGAGGCGGCCTTGCGGGGCTTGTCAACAACGCTGCCGTCAGACGTCATTATTTCTCGGGATTTTGTATAGCTTCAAGCAGCTGACGGCCAAGGCTCAGGTTGAGTTCAAGAGGGTATCTTACTTCAGAATATACCTGTGCGAGAGTCTGCTTGCCGTTCTCCTCGACAAAGCGCTTCGACTCCTCAAGCTGCTCTTTATGAGCATAGTATACGTCGATATCAGCTTCCGTCGCATCGTGGTAAGTCTCACGGCTGACAATGGCCGACAGGGGCAGGCGGTCGGAAGGCTCGGGAGCAGGCGCTCCTTCCTCAGGATAGCCTACCGACACCGAGAAGAGGGGTATCACTCCGGCAGGCAGCTCCAGCGCCTCCGCAAATCCGGCGATATTGTAGGGCACGGTGCCGAGATAGCAGCAGGCCAGGCCGTTCTGCTCGGCGGCGGTGACAAACTGCTGCGCGAAAATCGAGGCGTCGATTATTGCCGTAAGGCGTCCGCCCGCGTTGTCGAGACCGCTGACGGCATGTCGGGCGGCGCACCACTTGCCGAAGCGGCGCACGTCGGCGCAGAATGTCAGCAGCACATCGGCACCCTTGGCGGCGGGCTGGTTGAAATGCAGCTCGGCCAGACGCGCCTTGCGGTCGGCGTCACGCGTCACGATGACGCTGTAGAGCTGCATGTTTCCTGTCGAGGGTGCGTGGGTTGCAGCCTCGAGGAGGGCGTCAAGCTCGCTGTCGGTCACATGGTGCGAGTCGGAGTATCGGCGCACGGTGGCGCGACGGTTGAAAAAGTCGAGTTCCATATCTTTATCGGTCAGTCTTCGTTAGGCAGAGGTATTCTCTTCAGGGTCATCAGCTCCTTGCCGGCCTTGTTGAGCAGCAGCACGGTGTCGTCGTTCTTGCCCGATATGGCGGTGCGCGCCTCCTCGAGGGCGACGAGCATCATGCGCTCGCGGTCGCTGTTGGGGCAAGCCTTGCGCGTCACACCCATGTCGCTGAAGTCGATGGCGTTGGAGCGGTTAGGGTCGATGTATATGACACCGTTGAAGAAGTTGCATCCGGTGTTGCCGTGCACCTTCAGCTCGGCGATGTCGATGAAGATGTTCACTTCCTCGTCGTTTACCTTCATGCCGTCGATCGACGTCACCTGCCAGTTGCCGTTCAGAAACTCCATGTTGTGGCGGCGGAGCGTCATCGTCACATTGCCGTTGGCGCCCTTTAGGTAGAGATAGGTGTCCTGGCCTATGCGGCGGCAGTCGGCGCCGAGCTTCGTGCTCCCGCTGAATACCGAGGCGATAAGCGCGCTGTAGTCGTCAGGGCAATACTTCATTGTCGACAGCACGTGCGACAGCACGAGTGCGCCGTCGGAGCGCAGGGCATAGTCGCCGTTGATGATGTTGCAGCCGTCGGAGGCATAGAAGCGTCCGGCGCGGTCGAAGCTGATATAAGGCGCCTCGTCCTCGGCCACAATCTGAGTCTCTCCGACCGACGCCACCGTCCACATCCCGCCGCACAGCTCATCCTGCGTCGGCTTGCGGTTGTGCTCGGTCGTCTTCGACGTCTTGCCTGAAGTCTTATCTTTCTTTTGCTTCTCGCCGGGCTTGACGGGGCTGGTGGTGATAGTGGTACCGGTGTCAGAGTCGCGCCCTATGATTTTGTTGATAGTCGAGCATGAAGTGCCCAGGAGGGCCACTGCTGCAATGGCTATCGCTGTGATGTATTTACTCATTATCCTTGATTGCAGTTTTGTCAGTTATGGTGATAAAACGCCCGCCCTACGGCAAATGTTGGACCGTGGCGGCTATTAGGCGCTGTAAAATTACACATAATTATCCGAAAAACGGCAAATGCCTTTGTCGTTTAGATTAAAAAAGTTAATTTTGCATATATATATACTCAACTGCCATGCTCGAAATTAGTGAAATTTTCAACGCCGCCGCAGTCCTCAAAGGCGTGGCGCGTAAGACCGACATCATACCGGCACCCAAACTGCGTCCGGGCACCGAAATCTTCCTGAAAGCAGAGAATCTCCAGCTCACCGGATCATTCAAGCTCAGAGGCGCTTACTACAAAATATCGCAGCTCACCGACGAAGAAAAGGCCAAGGGCGTAATAGCCTGCTCGGCCGGAAACCACGCCCAGGGTGTGGCTCTCGGTGCGACACACAACGGCATCAAGGCTCTCATCTGCCTCCCCGCCGGCGCTCCCATCTCCAAGGTCGAGGCCACACGCGGCTACGGCGCCGAAGTATGCCTCGTGCCCGGTGTCTACGACGACGCCTACGCCCGCGCTATGGAGCTTCAGAAAGAACATGGCTACTGCTTCGTGCATCCCTTTGACGACCCCAAGGTAATCGCCGGACAGGGCACAATCGGACTCGAGATTCTCGAGCAGATGCCAGACGTCGAGGCTGTCATCGTGCCCATCGGCGGCGGCGGTCTCATATCGGGCGTGGCATTCGCCATCAAGACTCTCCGCCCCGACATCAAGGTCTACGGCGTGCAGTCGTCGGGCGCTCCCTCGATGGCGGCATCACTCAAGGAAGGCAAGCTCTGCCATCTCAACGATGTGTCGACCATCGCCGACGGCATCGCAGTGAAAGAACCGGGCATCAACACCTTCGACATGTGCAACAAGTATGTCGACGAAGTGGTCACCGTCACCGACGACGAGATAGCGGCAGCCATACTGGCACTGATCGAGCAGCAGAAAATCATCGCCGAGGGCGCCGGCGCCGTAGCCGTAGCAGCGGCGATGTTCGGCAAGCTGCCCATCGACGGCAAGAAGACCGTATGCCTTGTCTCCGGCGGCAACATCGACGTCAACACTCTTAACCGCGTCATCACCCGCGGTCTGAGCAAGAGCGGCCGTAACTACACCTTCATCATCGACCTGCCCGACAAACCCGGACAGCTGTCGGGAGTATGCAACGTCGTCGGCGAGCACGGCGGCAACATCATGGCCGTCACTCACGAACGCATTAACAGCAGCTCGGCCATCAACGGCTGCACCATACGCCTTGAGCTGGAGACACGCGACAAGGCGCACATAGACACTATCCGCAAAGCTCTCTCCGAGGCCGGATACAAGGTTATAAACTAAAAAACACCACACCTGAGACATGAAAAAACTCGCCTGCGCAGCTCTCGCTGCCGCCATAAGCGCCTCAGCCGTCAACGCGGCCGAACCCGCCGAAAACCTCAATGCCGACACCGCATTTGTTTTCACCGACCAAATTGTCATACCCACAACCTCGGTCAAGGACCAGAACAAGTCGGGCACATGCTGGTGCTTCGCCGGCACATCGTTCTTCGAGGACGAGATTGTGCGCAAAGGCGGCAAGCCGATGGACCTCTCGGAGATGTACACCGTGCGCAAATGCTTTGAGGACAAGGCCGAGCGCTTCATCCGCCTCTACGGCGAGACCAACTTCGCCGCCGGCGGCTCGATTATGGACGTGCCTTATGTATGGAAGCGCTACGGCGCAATGCCCGAGGAGGCCTACCGCGGACTCGAGTACGGCGAGGACAAGCACGTGCACGGCGAGCTTGACGCCGCCCTGTCGGCATTCCTCAACGCCGTGGTGAAGAAACCTAACAAGAAACTCTCCACCGCATGGCGCGCCGGCCTCAAAGGCATCCTCGACGCATATCTGGGCGAAGTGCCCGAGACATTCGTCTACGAAGGCAAGACATACACCCCCGAGTCTTTCGCCGCTTCGCTGCCCATCAAGACCGACGACTATGTGCCCCTGACATCGTTCACACACCACCCCTACTACGAGACATTCGCCGTCGAAGTGCCCGACAACTGGCTCTGGGCGCAGTACTATAACCTGCCTCTGGACGAGTTCAAGGCCGTCGTCGACAACTCGCTCGAGAAAGGCTACACCGTCGTATGGGCGGCCGACGTCAGCGAAGGCGGATTCAAGTGGGCCGACGGTGTCGCCATAATGCCGAAAGGCAAGGACCAGGGCGACATGGAAGGCACCGAGCTGGCACGTTGGGTCAAGCTCTCCGACAAAGAGCGCGCCAACGCACGCTTCGACTTCAAGGGCCCGGTTGAAGAGATTACGGTGACTCCCGAGTCGCGCCAGGAAATGTTCGACAACCAGGAGACTACCGACGACCACGGCATGGAGATTGTCGGCACCGCCACCGACCAGAAAGGAAACCGCTACTACAAAGTCAAGAACAGCTGGGACTCCAACCAGAAGTATGACGGCTTCTTCTACGTCAGCGAGCCTTACTTCCTGGCCAAGACCGTCGACGTGCTCGTCAACCGCGAGGCTATCCCCGCGGCCACAGCCAAAAAGCTCGGTCTGAAATGAGACTGAAAACCATGACAGCAGTGCTGCTTGCCACGGCGGCACTGCTGCCCTCCTGCAAAACCACCGAGGCAAACTACCGCGAGGCCTACGAGAAGACCGTCGCCGCCCGCAACGCTGACCAAGCCCTCGACTCCACCATCTACGGCGCACACCGCCGACAGATGACAGCCACGACTGTAGAGACCGCCGACGGAGCCGTCGAAGTGCGCGTGCAGCTTGTCCGCGTGGCCGAAGGCGGTGGCGGCATACCCGAGAATCTGAAACGCTTCAACGTCGTTGTCGGACAGTTCAAGCAGATTTTCAACGCCCGCTCCCTGCGCAACCGCATCGCCGACAAGGGATACCCCGGAGCATTCGTCGTCGAGACATCGGAGCCCTTCTACTTCGTTGTCGCCGCCTCGTACGATGACGCCACCGAAGCGTCAAGGGCGCTCGAACTCTTCAAAGACAAAGGCGTTATTACAATGAAAGAACCGTGCCCGTTCATACTTGACGCCACGGCACGACGACGTCAGACCACATCCCCAAAAAAATAAAAAACCGACATACGACTTATGTTCAACCTGTTCAGCAAGCCCAAGACACCAGCCCGACTCTGTTTCGCCACCGACATTCACTGCCATGTAGTGCCCGGAGTCGACGACGGCGCTCCAGACCCCGCGACATCGGCTGACCTGATAGAGAACATGCAGAGATGGGGCATAAGCCGCATAATAGCATCGCCGCACGTCACTCAGAACACCTTCGAGAACGACCGCTCCTCGATAGAGCCGGCTATGGAAGAGCTGAAAAAAGAGCTGGCAGCGCGCGGAAACGGGATACAGATCAGCCACTCGGCCGAATACCGCATCGACGAGCTGTTCATGGCACGCCTCGAGAGCGGCGACATCATGCCTCTCCCGGGCCGACACATCCTCATCGAGAACTCGTTCATGCAGGAGCCGTGGAACCTCGACCAACTCATATTCGACCTCCTGGTCAAGGGATACCACCCCATCCTCGCACATCCCGAGCGCTACAGCTACTACTATAACCGCAAGAAGCGCTACTCCGACCTGCACAACGCCGGACTCATGTTC
>JAICZO010000492.1 GCA_029057255.1 Muribaculaceae bacterium
GACGTTTTCGGAGAAATAACACTCCGTCACGTGCTGGCACACACTTCGGGCATAGCCGACATGCGCCCCAAGACAACGGAGCAGTGGGACGAATACCTCAAGACAACTGCCTCGATATTCGGCGACGGCCCCGACTACAGGATATACGGCCGCGAGACCGAGTTTACTCGTTATCTCAACCGCCTCGACTCGCTCAACTTCGAGCCGGGTACGCGCTTCGAGCGTCAGGATCCGCCCTACCTCCTCCTCGCCGGAGTCATCGAGCGCGTGACAGGAGAGAAGTTCGAGGCATGGATGAAGAAAAACATCTTTGAGCCGGCAGGCCTGCAGGACGTGCGATATGTAAGTTCGGCGCCCGTCTCCGGCAAGATGGCGCACGGCTACCGTCGTGCCGAGGGTCAGAAAGAGCCACGCGTCTTCCGCAGTCAGGACGGCCGCTGGGACGAATATGACTACGGCGAAGTCGACTTCTTCCTCACCAAGAGCGACCGCGGCCTCTATATCAGCGGACGCGACTTCGCCCGCTGGCAGGATGCTATGATCAACGGCAACGTGCTGTCCGACAGCTCCGTGGCGCTGTTCCGCCTCCCTATCGTGAAGAGCGACCGCCTCGGCGAGGGATGCAGCCTCGGCATCAATGTATACGAGAGTCCCGAAGGACGCCTGCGCCTCTACCACCGCAGCCTCCGTGGCGGTTTCCAGGCCCTCGAAGCTACATATCCCGGCACCGAAGTCAGCTATCTGGTGCTCTCCAACCGCAACGACTGGGATTCGGAAGCCGTAGCCGGTGAGATTGAACGTCTGCTCGAAGAACGCCACCTTATATAAATATGAGAAGACTGTCGCTGCTGCTACTCCCCGTCATACTACTGCTCGCTTCGTGCTCGGTCGGGCACGACAACGCCGCCCCCGAGTCGCCGTCGGCCGCCCTTGACTCACTTTTCGAGGCTTCGTTCGGCTCCGCCGACCCCGGTTGCGTAGTGCTCGTCGCCAAGGGTGACAGCATCATCTACTCCCGCGGTTTCGGCATGGCGCGCCTCGACGAGCCGTCCGTCATTACCGACACCACGCTTTTCAACATCTGCTCCATATCCAAACAGTTTGCCGCCATAGCACTTCTGAAGTTGCAGGAGCAGGGCGCACTGTCGCTTGACGACAGCGTGTCGAAGTACTTCCCCGACTTCAAGGCTCCCTTCTTCAGCCGCATAACGCTGCGCCACCTGCTGTCGCACACATCGGGGATACCCGATACCCGTCCGCGCACCGACGAGGAGTGGGAGCGCTACGTGAGGCGCTATCCCACCTCGTTCGACAACGTCCGCGACTACAAGGTCTACGCCCTGTGCGAAGAGTCGGTGCGCTATATGACCGACCTCGACAGCCTCGCCTTCGAGCCGGGTACGGCCTATGAATATCAGAACCCCACATACCAGCTCGTACTGCCTGTTGTCGAGCAGGTGACCGGCCGAAAATTCACCGACTGGATGCGCGACAGCATCTTCCTCCCCGCCGGCATGACATCCACTGTCTTTGTCGACCCCGGCATACCCGGCTCGGACTGTGACTACGCCCACGGCTATATCCCCGCGACACCGTCGCCGTGCCCCGACACCTATGTCAGCCCTGACGGCCGCTGGGAGGAGAGCGACTATGGCGAGGCGTTTTTCTTCCCCACCAAGGCCGACGGCGGCCTCTACACATCGGCGCGCGAGTTCCTTAAGTGGGAGCGTGCCCTCTTCGGCGGACGCATCGTGGGGCAGAAGTCGCTCGACGAGGCCTTTACGCCCCTTATCGCCACCGACCTGCCGCACACGTCCTACGGCCTCGGCTTCTTCATCGAGGACCGTCCCGGCGTGCCGCACAAGATTTTCCACACGGGCGACAACGGCGGCTTCCTTACTTTCGAGGGATATTTCCCCGACAATCAAATTTTTTACCTTATCTTTGCAAACCGACCCGACTGGCAGCGCGAGCGCACTGCCGAAAAAGTCGACAGTCTGTTGATTGCAAAGAGATGGCTCTGAAACTCCAGATACTCATATGTACATTCGGCCGGCGTATCGAGAACGTCGACGTTGCCGGCATGCCCCTGGTCGACGGGGTAGAGTACATCGTCTGCTGTCAGAACCCCGACGGCCTCCCTCTCGAAGGTGCCGCTCCTGCCCTTGAGGCTCGGCACGACGTGAGGATTGCCTTCTTCGCCGACCGCGGGCTGAGCATCAACCGCAACCATGCGCTCGACATTGCGTCGGCGCCTTATGTCATGATTGCCGACGACGACCTGTCATGGGATGCCGAGGGGCTGCGCGAAGTCATACGCCGCTTCGACGCCGACCCCGCCCTCGACATCCTGACGACGCGTGCCGTCATGCCCGAGCGGCGTGTCTATCCGCCTGACGGCCACGACCTCTCGCGTCCGTGGCGCTTCTACAGCGCGATATCCTTCGAGTTCACCTACCGCCTCGCCGCCCTGCGCTCGCACGGCCTGCGCTTCTCGCCGCTTGCAGGCATAGGCGCCCCAGTGCTCGGTGCCGGAGAAGAGGACCTGCTCCTGCAGCGCTCGCTCGAGGCCGGACTGCGCGGCCGCTTTGCCGACATCAGGGTTGTCACTCACGACGGTCCGACGACAAGCGTGCACAGCGCCGCCGACCCGCGCGTCATCAGAGCGCTTGCTGCCGTCGCCCGCCGCCGCCGTGGCAATATCGCCACTCTGATACGCATGCCGCTGATGGCATGGCGCGTGCCTGCGCCCTTCTTCAGCGCGCTCCGCTATCTTGCCGAGGGCTTTGTCTATTCACTCACACACCGCAGCGAGCTATGAAAGTACTGCTTCTCGGCGATGCCAGCAACTATCACGCCACCCTCGCCGCCGGGCTGAGGGCTATCGGCCACGACGTAACCCTCGCGTCGGACGGTTGCTGCTGGATGCAGACCGGGCGCGACATCGACCTCGGCAGGCGCGACGGCATCGTCGGCGGCGCCATGCTCTATGCCAGGCTCCTGACTGTGCTCTCCGGCCGCCTGAAAGGCTACGACGTGGTGCAGCTCGTCTCGCCAGGATTCGTACATCTCAAGCCGAGCCGCCTTGCCACACTGCTCCGGCGGCTGCGGCGCCACAACGGCAACATATACCTTACGGCGCTCGGCACCGATGCCGTGACAGTGCGGAACCTTGCCGGGCCGTCGCCCGCTCTCCCTTACTCCGAGTGGCAGTTGCGCGGCAGCCTCACACCGTGGGCGCGCAGTGCCGACTCCGAGCTGGTGCAGTGGCGTGACGAGGGGCTGAACCGCTATACAGATACTTTCTACGATACTATCGACGGTGCTGTCACGGCTCTCTACGAGTATCACCGCATCCTCGAGGCCGAGCTGCCCGGCCTGCCTGTGGCATACGGAGGCATACCCGTCGACACGGCCGCGCTGCCGGCCCCGGGGCTGCACCCCTCAGGCGACCGTGTGAAGATACTCTTTGCCGCCCACAAAGGGCGTGAAGCCGAGAAGGGCGCCGACATACTGCTGCCGCTCCTGCGCAGGCTCGAGCGTGAGCACAGCGGTGCTGTAGAGATACTTACGCCGCCAAATATGCCTTTCGGCGCCTTTGTCGAGACCCTGTCGCGCGCCGACATGGTGTGCGACCAGCTCTATGCGTTCACCCCCGCCACTACGGCGCTAATGGCTATGGCAATGGGCGTGGTGCCGATAAGCGGCGGCGAGGAAGACTTCTACCGTTTCATCGGCGAGCATCGGGCAAGGCCGATTTTCAACCCCGACCCTCTTGACATCGAAGGCACATACAGCCGCCTGGCCGCACTTGTCACAGACCGCGCGGCATTGCGGCGAATGAGCGCCGAGGCTCCCGCCTTTGTGCGCCGCCACAACGATGTCGTCATAGTGGCGCGGCGCTTCGAATCATTCTGGAACGCTCAGAACAGACGCTGACAGATGCGCGCGTCGGTGTAGCTGTTGCCCCGCCGTACCCATGAGCGCAGGCATCCGCACGCCTTGAAGCCGCATGCGGCGAAGAGCGCGAGCGAGGCAGTGTTGTCGACGGCCACGACTGCCGTCAGCTGGTGCATGCCTATTGTCGTGCGGGCATACTCGCACAGCTGCACGAGCGCCGCCCGTCCGTAGCCGCGGCGGCGGTACTGCGGAGCGATGTCGATGCCGACGAAGCCGCGTCGGTCGCGGGCGTCAAAGTCCGAGATGTCGACAGCGCCGACGGCTTTGCCCTCCGCTACGACGATGAGGCGCAGCTGCTTGTCGGCGAAGATGTCGGCGGTATAGTTTTCGATATACTCCCACAGCATGCGGCGGCTCGCCGGGGCTGTCGCGAATCCTGCCCGCGCGATGTCGGTGGTGTTCTCGAGCATGAAGAGGAAGTCGAGATCCTCTTTCTCGACCGCCCTGAGCGATACTTCGGTCATTGCTGTGTCTGTCATATTTCGAAGGGGGTTCGTCCGGCGATAGAGCGCGCGAGTGTTGCCTCGTCGGTATATTCCAGCTCATTGCCTACCGAGACGCCTCTGGCGAGCTGCGTAATCTTGAGGTCGGGTGCCGTGCGTGACAGCATGCGGTAGATATAGAAATTTGTGGTGTCGGCCTCGACGGTGGCACCCGTGGCGAGTATCACTTCGTCGATACCGCCCTCGGCCACCCTCGCGGCGAGCGACGCTATCTCGAGCATGTCGGGGCCAATGCCGTCGACAGGCGAAATAAGTCCTCCGAGCACATGGTAGAGTCCGAAGTACTGCCCCGTATTCTCGATTATCATCACATCTTTGACATTCTCGACGACACATACTGTCGACGGCTGACGTCGCGGCGACGCACATATCGGGCACAGCTCCTCCTCGCTGATGTTGTGGCACAGACGGCAGTAGCGTATGCCGTTGCGCATGTCGATGATGGCCTGCCCTATGGTGTTGGCCTCCTCTGCCGGCCTGCGCAGCAGGTGCAGGGCGAAGCGGAGCGCAGTCTTGCGTCCGACACCCGGCAGACGCGACAGCGAAGTGACCGCATTCTCAAGCAGAGTGGATGAAAATTCCTGTTCCATGACCGCGAAGTTAGCAATTTTAGGCCGTATATCAAAAGACAGTAGACAAATCAGGCCTTTTGGTCTGTAAGATTGGCCAAAATGTCGAATT
>JAICZO010000493.1 GCA_029057255.1 Muribaculaceae bacterium
TCTACACTCGACTAGTCGTCGGCAGCGTCTGAGGTGTATAAGAGACAGCCATGTCATAGGAGTATGCCTTCGAGAGTGCGGCGCCGTGGCAGATAATCGAGCCAGTCGAGGGGAAGCGGTAGTCGGGGTTTGATGTAGCGCAGATCAGGAGATCGATTTCGTCGGGATTTACGCCGTATTCGGCAAGGAGTTTCTCGACGGCCTTGATGCCCATGAAAGACGAGCCTTCGCCCGGCATGTTGAGGATGTGCCTTTGTTTGATGCCAACTCGCGATGTAATCCATTCGTCGTTAGTGTCGACCATCTTCGAGAGCATCTCGTTATCGAGGATGTCGGAGGGCAGGTATGATGCGATGCCTGAAATTCTGGCGTTGAGCATGGTGTACGTTTTGTTTTGTCGTTGATGTGAGGGGGTAAGTTACACAAAAGTTGTCCTTATGCCGCCTGTCGTCTCCATGCCGGAGCATTCAGGCGGCGCAAGGAAGCCTTTTGCGCTGTTTTTCGGATCATTCCGAAACGCTACTGCACCCTTGTTGCAGTTGAGCTTCTATCAGAGAGCTGCGTCTTTGACGATAGCCTGTTTTCCGCGGTAGTAGCCACATTCGCCACATACAGTGTGGTAGATGTGCCATGCGCCGCAGTTGGGGCAGAGTGCGAGGGTGGGAGCCACAGCCTTGTCGTGAGTACGGCGTTTGGCAGTGCGTGTCTTGGATTGCTTGCGTTTAGGATGTGCCATTGTTCTTTATTCTAATAGTTTTTATTCAGATATGTTGCTGTCGTCGGCAGAGAGTTTCTTCAGTGCGTCCCATCTGGGGTCTGAGGGGGCGGCGCTGTCGTCGGCGACGTCTAAAGAGTCCATTTCGTCGATAAGCTCGTTTTCGAGCTCGGCGTCCTCGTCGTTGGCGCGGGCGCGGTGTTTTTTGAGCATAGCGCTCATCTGGCGGTTGCACTTCCCGAGGGGGTGCACGTGTTTCATCGGTTTTGCGAGCACGACGGTGTCATATATCATATATGCCACGTTGAGAGCGGGGTCGCTGTCGGGAATCTCGAGCACTTCGTCGCTGTCGTCGTTGTAGTCTTCTCCGTACTTGACCACGATGTGGTAGGAGGCGTCGATAGGGAAGTGGAGGTCGTCGAGGCAGCGGTCGCATATGAGCACTACTTCGCCTGAGATGTGGAAGTCAAGCGTGTAGAAGTCGCCGTTATACTGCACATCGAGGCTCACCGTCAGGTCGGCGTCGTGCACGTCGGCAC
>JAICZO010000494.1 GCA_029057255.1 Muribaculaceae bacterium
GCTCAGGCGGTTGTTGTTCACCATCACGAAGATTACCACGTCGTGGCCGAAGTCTTCGTCGGCAGTCTGCACGATGACCATGTCACCGTCCTCGTCGATGCGGGTCGAAATCGACAGTTCGTCGAGATAACCGCGGATGAGATTTTTGTCTATTGTCATTTTCTATAATAATTTTAGAGGATTATGTCATACCGACCATTCGACACCGTCCTTGGTGTCCTTTACGTTGAATCCGATCTCGGCCATGCGGTTGCGGATAAGGTCGCTGGTAGCCCAGTCCTTGCGTGCCTTTGCCTCGGCACGGAGGCTCAGCAGTAGGTCGACGGCCTCGCGGTAGGGGCGGAGAGCGTCGCCGTTGTCGGCGGCGGCACCGCCGGGCACGATGCCGAGAATCTCGACAAGGAAGGTGTCCATGAAGCGGCGAAGGAAGTCGATGTCGGCCTGTGTGGCGGTGGCGTTGTGGTCCTTGACCTGGTTTATCATCCTGACAGCGTCGAAGAGCACGCCGATAAGAACCGGTGTGTTGAAGTCGTCGTCAAGAGCCTCATAGGCGCGGCGCTCGAGGTCGGATACGTCGATGGTCGACGCGTCCGACGGTTTGAGTTCTGCCAGACGGCGGTAGCCGTCAAGCATGCGGCCGAGGGCTGTCTCGGCGGCCTTGAGAGCCTCGTTGCTGAAGTCCACAGTGCCGCGGTAGTGAGCCTGAAGGATGAAGAAACGGATTGTCATCGGCGAGTAAGCCTGCTCGAGCAGCGGGTGCGAGCCGGTGAAGAACTCGTCGAGGGTGATGAAGTTGCCCAGCGACTTGCCCATCTTCTTGCCGTTGATGGTAATCATGTTGTTGTGCATCCAGTAGCGCACCGAGGGGGCGTGGTTGTGGGCCACCGACTGTGCTATCTCGCACTCGTGGTGGGGGAACTTGAGGTCCATTCCGCCGCCGTGTATGTCGAACTGCTGTCCGAGATACTTCTCGCTCATGGTCGAGCACTCGAGGTGCCATCCGGGGAAGCCCTCGCTCCACGGCGACGGCCAGTGCATGATATGCTCGGGCGCGGCTTTCTTCCAGAGGGCGAAGTCGGCGGGGTTGCGTTTCTCGCTCTGTCCGTCAAGCTCGCGTGTGGTGGCGAGCAGCTCGTCGATGTTGCGGCCGGAGAGCTTACCGTAGCCGTAGTCACGGTTGAACTTCGGCACATCGAAGTATACCGAGCCCTCGCTCTCGTAGGCGTATCCGCTCTCGAGTATGGTCTTGATATACTCTATCTGCTCGATGATGTGCCCGGAGGCATGCGGCTCTATCGAGGGCGGCAGCACATTGAGAGCCTCCATCGCCTTGTGGTAGCGGTTGAGGTAGTACTGCACCACTTCCATAGGCTCGAGCTGCTCGAGGCGTGCCTTCTTTGCGATTTTGTCCTCGCCATCGTCGGCGTCATGCTCCAGGTGACCCACGTCGGTGATGTTGCGCACGTAGCGCACCTTGTATCCCAGGTGGGTGAGATAGCGGTATACAATATCGAAGGTGATGGCCGGACGGGCGTGGCCGAGGTGGCCGTCGCCATAGACAGTCGGGCCGCAGACATACATGCCGACCATCGATTCATGGAGCGGCGTGAATGCTTCCTTCTGTCGGGAGAGAGAATTGTAGATGGTTAGCGCGTTGTCTTTCATCTTACCTGCAATATGATGAATTATCCGCCGGAGCGCGTCCTTGTCGGAACCTGCTCCGGCGGCGTGTCATTATTTTTGATTAAGCCTCGAAGGGGTTGGGGATGCCACCGTTGCCCTTGGGGGCGTTGGCGGGAGCCTTACGCTTGATTTCGCCGAAGGTCTGCTCGTACTTTGCGATGTTGTCGCGGAGAGCGAAGAGGAGGTTCTTGGCGTTCTCGGGAGTCATGATAACACGGCTCTGAACCTTTGCCTGGGGCATGTTGGGAGCCACGGCGATGAAGTCGAGGAAGAATTCATTGCCGGAGTGTGAGATGACTGCGAGGTTTGAGTAGTGGCCTGCAGCCACTTCGGGAGTAAGCTCGATTTTGAGCTCCTGCTGTTTGTTTTCCATTTTTAGTTTATGGGGTAGGTTTATTATTTTAAATAGGAGATTTTCAGTTGGAGGGTGTGAGTCCTGACGACATTTTGTCAAGTTGCACACTCTTGGTGGTGTTGGTGTTGTCTTTGTAGACGACCTCCACACCCTTCGATGTGGACTGTGCGAAGATACCGGCGAGAGAGTACGACATATAGATCGCATAGTTTCCGGGGTTGATACCGAACTCCTGAGGCTCGAAGAGCAGGTAGAGAGTCGGGTACTCGTCGTTGAGAGTCGCTTCGTCGAGCACTACGCGGCATAACTTAGGTGTGCTGTCGGTGTAGGCGGTGAAGACGACGTTGACATACTGACCCGAGCGCTGCACGATGATGTTGTCGACCGGCGATGTCTCCCAGTTGCCGGCCTGCTCGGCCGATACAGTCGCGGGAGCGTCGCCACGGCCGTAGGTCTCGGCAGCGGCAAGCAGGTTGACAGGACCGGAAGTGGCGTGGTCAGACTCCGAAGTATAGCTTATCACCGCGCGGGTGTTGACCTTGAAGTGGTCGGGGCTGAGAGTCTGTTTGGTTGTAAGGGTCACAAGCGGGCTGTCGTTTTCCTTCTGGAAGGTAAAGGCAGAGCCGTCGGCGTTCATCGCTGCGATAGTCACGATGTCGGTATATATCACCGTCGGGGGCAGCGGATTGTCGTTACTGTTGCAGGAGGAGAGTCCGGCGACAGAAGCAGCGGCAATAATGCCAAGAGCAAAGTTCTTGAGTTTCATTACGATGATTGAGAGAGAGTGAGAGTGATTTGGTTCGTTAATATTTGGATTCTATAGCGTCTATCCGGCCGTCTACCATACGCACTATGACGTCGGCATCGGCGGCAAGAGATTCGTCATGTGTGACAATGACAAAGGTGGCGCCCATGCTGTCGCGCAGCTCGAAGAAGAGTCGGTGCAGCTCGGTGCGGTTGTACGAGTCGAGGCTGCCCGAAGGCTCGTCGGCGAACACCACCGACGGTCGGTTGACAAGCGCCCTGGCCACGGCAGCCCGCTGGCACTCGCCGCCCGACAGCTCGGAGGGGCGGTGGTCGGCGCGGCCGTCCAGCCCGAGGCGCGCGAGCAGTGCGTGAGCCTCGGCAAAAGCCTCTTTGCGTCCCCGGCCGGCTATGAGCGCGGGCATGGCCACATTCTCGAGCAGCGTGAACTCCGGCAGCAGACGGTGAAACTGGAAGACGAAGCCTATGTTGCGGTTGCGGAAAGCTGACAGGCGGCTGTCGGGCAGCGCCGTCACATCGGTGTCGTCGTAGAGCACCCTGCCGCCGCTGTCGGGCGCCATAAGCGTGCCCAGTATCTGCAGCAACGTGGTTTTTCCCGCGCCGCTGGGGCCTACGATGGCCGTCACCTTGCCGGGGGCGATGTCTATATCGATGCCCTTGAGCACTTCAAGGGCACCGAAGGTCTTGCGTATGTCGCGAGCCGTCAGCATCCGCAGTTGCCGCAGCATCCGCCTTCCTTGCTGTCGCAGTCACCGTCTTCGCCGCATCCTCCGCCACAGCCGCATCCGCAGGAAGCGGCAGGCTGGAGCTCTTCGGCAGTGGGTTCGCGCACGACAAGGACTTCGCCCACGTAGTGCACGCTGTCCTTGGCAAGGGGATGATTGAGGTCAAGCACCACGGCCTCGGGAGTCAGCTCGACGACGGTGCCGTCGATGCGGAAGCCGTCGGGTGTCATCAGAGGGATGAGGGCGCCGGGGGTGAACATCTCTTCCTTGAATTCGCCGTCGACTGTCATGCGGTCGCGGGGGATGGTGTATATTTCCTCCTCGGTGTAGGGGCCGAATGCCTTCTCGGGAGTGGCGGTGAAGTCGAACTTGTCGCCTGCCTTCTGACCGAGCAGATGCTCGTCGAGAGCCTCGACAAAGCCGAGTGTCACGCCGCAGATGGCGCGGTCGGGGTCGTCGGCGGTCACTTCGTGCACGAGGGTCTCGGTGCCGTCGGCGTTGATGCGGAACAGCTTATATGCTATTTCGAAATATTTTCCGGGTTTGATAGTATCCATATTTATAATGATGTTTTATGTTTCTATGGCAAATAACGTGCCAAAGTCATTTTTGTTCCGGCTCGACAACCTTGAGGCGGTCACCGGCGTCCTCTACTATAGAGCGGAAGTAGCGCTCGTTGTATCCGCCGAACTCGGGCTGCTCGGGCATGCCGTCTTCGGTGCGGGCGAACTTGCCGTCGCGTTCTTTCTTTATATTGCCGTCGAGGAACTTGACAAACAGATAGTCGCCGAGCTTCTTGTAGTCGGCGGTGGTCTTTTCGGCCCAGCTGTATGTCAGGTCGTTGAGAGCCTGCTGTGCCTTGTCGTATGACATGCCTGCCACATCGGCTGCACTCTTGCCGACAGCCTCTTCCATCGCGTTCTCGAGGCCGCTCTGCACGCGGCGGATGTCAGGTATCATCTGCGAGTAGCGGTTGTAGGCCTGGTTAGCGACGTAGTTGTTGACCCAGAACATGGCATCCCATGACAGGGTGTAGAGGTCGGCAGTCTTCTCGTCGAGCGAGGGGGGCACGGTCGTGGTCGAGTTGAACACGGGCACGTAGGCACATGTGTTGGCGTCGTCGACACCGAACCAGAGTATGCCCTTCATGGCGTCGTGACGCTTGCCGTTCATGTCAGCGACAAAGGAGAAACCTGTCTGCTGTGTGGCGATGGCACGCTCGTGGGTGTACTCCTGTCCGTCGATATTGAAGCCCATAGGGCGCCAGCGGTATGGACAGTCGAAGGGGCCTGCGCCTATATCCTGTGTCATGTCGAGGTGCGTGCCCTCGAAGTGGTCGCGCATCATCCACTTGAGGTCGTTGGCGGTGAGCTTGCGCGCCGGCTCGACCCAGAGGGGGAACGGCTCGCCCTTGCCTTCCATAATCCAGGGTATGTAGCTGTCCATCTCGTCGGCGGAAGCGAACTTGCGGAAGTATGCCCACACGCGGGCGTCGCAGCCGCGGAGAGCGCCGGCGTCGGTCACGGCATAGGCACGCGAGAAGTCGAAGTCCTCGTCCTTGCCGCTGAAGTAGCCCTTGCTGCGGGCAAAGTCGATGACGTCGGGCGAGTAGATGGTGTTTTTCTTGTCCTTGAGCGGGAATTTATGAATACGGGCATGGTTGGCATGACCCGAGATGCAGCCGTCAGGCACACGGCGGGCCACCCATACGGCGCCCTTGTCATCCTTGCCCTTGCCTATAAGCTCCATAATCCACACTTCGCCGGGGTCGGCTATCGAGAACGACTCGCCCGAAGAGGCATAGCCGTAGTCGCGCACAAGACCCGTCATCACATCGACGGCCTCGCGGGCAGTGCGGGCGCGCTGCAGGGTGATGTATATCAGCGAGCCGTAGTCTATCAGACCCGAGCCTGCAAGCTCCGGACGTCCGCCCCAGGTACTCTCGGCGATCGTCAGGCCGTGCTCGTTCATATTGCCTATGGTAGAATATGTATGCTTCACTTCGGGAATCTCGCCGAGATATTTGCCCGTATCCCACTCCACGACCTTGCGCATGGCGCCTTTGTCATGGTCTGCGGCGGGCTGGCGGTACAGGGCACCGTAGAGAGTATGGCTGTCGGCGGCGTATGTCACCATCGAGCTGCCGTCGACAGTGGCGCCGGGCGCCGCGATGAGGCTTGTGCAGGCTATTGCGTCGGCGGCACCGAGAGCACCGGCGAGCGCTATTGCTGTGAGAAATTTGTTCATATGCTAAAATGCGTCTGATTGGTATTCTGCAAAGTTAGCAATAAATATCATAAAACAGACGCCCCACACCTCTGTTTTTACTTTTTTATAATATGACGGGCTGAAATTCGCGATTTTTGCGTACTTTTGCACATTGAAACAACACACCAGCAATGAACATATCATATAAATGGCTTAAAGAATATGTGGACTTCGACCTCACGCCCGACGAACTGTCGGCGCTCCTGACGTCGACAGGCCTCGAGACAGGGTCGGTAGAGCGTGTCGAAAGCATACGCGGCGGCCTTGCCGGAATAGTCGTCGGAAAGGTGCTCACATGCGTCGAGCATCCTGACAGCGACCACCTTCACATCACCACCGTCGACCTCGAAGGCAACGGCAACCCCACACAGATTGTGTGCGGCGCCCCCAACGTGGCGGCAGGCCAGACTGTAGTCGTCGCCACTGTAGGCACCACCCTCTACGCCCCCGACGGCAGCGAGTTCAAAATCAAGAAATCGAAGATACGCGGCGTCGAGTCCTTCGGCATGATATGCGCCCAGGACGAAATCGGCGTCGGCACATCGCACGACGGCATCATCGTCCTCCCCGCCGAGGCCGAGGCTATGGTAGGCCGTCCCGCCGCCGAGTACTATAACATCGACGACGACTTCGTGCTCGAAGTCG
>JAICZO010000495.1 GCA_029057255.1 Muribaculaceae bacterium
CTGTACTATCAGCGCGCGTCGCTCTTCGACGCCCTCGGTGTCGACACCACATCTATCGTGATGCTCGGCAACAGCCTGACTCACGGCTGCGAGTGGCACGAGCTCTTCGGCAAAGCCAACATCGTCAACCGCGGCATCAACGGTGACGTGGCACGCGGCATCGACCTGCGCCTCGACGGCGTGCTCCGCGGGCAGCCCGCCAAGATTTTTCTGCTGTGCGGTGCCAACGACGTCAGCCACGACCTCACCGCCGACTCTATAGCCACGGCGGTAATATCGCTCGTCGACCGCATCCGCACCCGCTCGCCGCGGACAAAGGTCTACCTGCAGTCGCTGCTGCCTATCAACAACAGCTTCGGCCGCTACCGCAAGCTCGCCGGCAAGGAACCTGTCATCCGCGATATCAACGCCATACTCGCCAAAGAGGCTCCCAAGCACGGCGCCACATGGGTCGACCTGCACCCCCATTTCTGCGACGCCGACGGCAATCTCCGCTCCGATCTGACCAACGACGGCCTGCATCTGCTCGCCCCCGGCTACATGATATGGAAAGAGGTCCTGACACCCTTCATTGACGAATAAGCCCCTACCAAGCCCCGATGCGCCCTGCGGCGCCGGGGCTTGATTATATATCCGTTTTTGAGTAATTTTGCAGAAACATTCAACAATAGGTATATGCAGAATTCACTTCTTATGCGTGCCCGCAACGGGCTTGTGGCTGCCATCTGGCAGCATCTGCTTCTGCTTGTGGCATTGTTCTTCATGACTCTCGGCGTCACACTTTGCGTTCGTTCCGACCTCGGCAGCAGCGTCATATCGTCGGCGCCCCTGGCCTTCACCATCGCCGGCGAGCACGGCCTCGCCCCGGCGCTGTCGCTGGGCATGTACACCAACATCCTCAACTGGCTCCTCATCGTCGGGCAGATTATCGTGCTGCGTCGCGACTTCGAGGCCGTGCAGCTCTTCCAGCTCGTCATCGGCTTTGTCTTCGGAGCACTCATCGACCTCAACATGTCGCTCACCTCAGCCATGGAGTGCACCACTCTCGCAAGCCGCGCCCTGACACAGGCGGCAGGCTGCACTGTCATGGCCTTCGGCATCGCCCTTGAGATACGCTGCGCCTCGATAACAATGCCGGGCGAAGGACTGCCCGCGGCCATAAGCAAGGTGCGCGGCATTGCGTTCGCCCGCGTCAAGATCTACATCGACATCGCACTTGTGGCCGGCGCCGTCTCGGTGGGCTACCTTTTCTTCGGCAAGTGGATGTGGCAGGTCGTGGGAGCCGGGACGCTTTTCGCCATGATATATGTCGGCCTTGCAGTGAAAACCATGAACAGGCACATGGGATGGTTTGACCGTCTGCTCGGCTACGGCCCCGGCATCGAACGTCGCGTCTACGGTCTGGCCCGACATATCTTCCCGTCCCGGAACTGACCGGGGGCGCACAGAGCGTACAATACTTGTGGCAAACAGTGCCACAGGTATTAGGAATGTACAATTTCGTACTTTTTTAATACAAAAATAATATATCGGAAACCGAATAAATTTCTAATTTTGTACATCCAACACGATACGCTTACATAAACAACCCTATAACATACCTTAAATAGGACGACTATTAATGAAAACAGACCTCAGCAGCCAGATAAAACTGGACAGAATCCCCCGCCGGTACTATAATCCGGAAAGCGAAATCGAGCTTGCGGCTCTCCCCCGCGAGGAGAAACTCGACACACGTATCTTCGAGACAGCCGGCGACGGTGCCGACTTTATCGCATCTGAAATCGTACGATATATACACCGCTTCATCACCCGCAAAGGCAAGTGCGTCCTCGCCCTCGGCGCCGGCAACAGCACCCACCGCGTATACGCCTCGCTCATCAAGCTCTACAACGAGGGCAAAGTGACATTCCGCGATGTCGTGGTGTTCAACATCTCTGAGTTCTTCCCCCTCAAGGAAGGCGGCCCCTCGACTCTGGCAAGACTCAACGACGTCTTCCTCAGCCATGTCGACATCAAGCCCAAGAACATCCGCACCATCAACCCGGCCATCACCAAGGAGACGATGTACGAATACTGCCAGGCTTACGAGGAAGCTATCGCCGACGAAGGCGGCATCGACGTCGCTCTCTGCGAAATCGCTCCCTCGGGCACTATCGCTTTCAACGAGCCGGGCAGCATGGCGTCGAGCTTCTGCCGTCTGGTACTGCTCGGCAACGAGACACGCCACCGCATAGCCAAGGACTACAAGAACGATGACGTGCCCACGACAGCCATCACCCTCGGCATCTCCAACATCGCGTCGGCCCGCCGTGTGCTCTCTATGGCATGGGGCGAGGACAGCGCCGAGATAATCCGCCGCACCGTCGAGGAGGCTCCCTCGACAGCAGTGCCCGCATCGCTGCTCCAGGGACACCCCCACGTAAAGGTCGTCACTGACCTCGGCGGCGCCGAAGACCTCACACGCATCTCGCAGCCCTGGAAGGTGACATCCTGCGAGTGGACCGACAAGCTCACACGCCGCGCCATCGTATGGCTCTGCCACATGACAAACAAGCCCATCCTCAAGCTCACCGACAAAGACTACAACGACTGGGGTCTCGGCGAGCTGCTCGCACTCTACGGCTCGGCCTACAATGTCAACATCAAGGTCTTCAACCAGCTCCAGCACACCATCACCGGCTGGCCCGGCGGCAAGCCCGACGCCGACGACACATACCGCCCCGAGCGCGCAAAGC
>JAICZO010000496.1 GCA_029057255.1 Muribaculaceae bacterium
CAAGGATATCATCCCCGACGAACCCGAAGATCCCAAGTACTACGTGGGCGCTCACATCAACATCCTCTCGTGGAAGATCGTAAGCCAGGACGTCGAAATCTAATAGACACATTCTCATCCTCCTCTCTCCTCACACTCATTTAGCGACATTATCCCGTTCTCCTCTCTCCTTCTTTTTTTTACCTCTCGCTCCTCTTTTTTAAACCGACAACAACGAGAGCGGCACTCACCCGCTCCACAACATATACAAGCAAGATGAACCTCTTCAACAACATACGACGTACCGGAGCACCGCTGCTTATCGCCGCGGCCGCTACTCTGAGCGGATGCAGCAACAGCTTCCTCTACGAATACGAGGGCGACTGCGACCCCAAGTACCGTGTGCGCCTGCACTACAACTACCACCTGAAGGAGGCCGACGCCTTCCCCTACGAGGTAGACCATGTCACGCTCAACGTCACCGATGAGCAGGGGCGCATCGTGCACACCCACATAGAGTCGGGCGACGCACTCGGCACGGGCGACTACGAGATAGTGCTCGACGGCAAGCTCGCGCCCGGCAAGTACCGCCTGCACGCATGGTGCGGCACCGGCGCCATGCCCGGCAGCACATCGTTTGCCGTGCACGAAGCCACCGACATCACCGACCTGCGATGCACACTGCTGCCCGACCCCGCCGAGGGCCGTGCCGACGCTCCCGAGGGCGCCGACGGCAAGCACGTGCGCCGCGAAATCAAAGACCTCTACCACGGCATGACCGGCGTGCTCGAGTTCCCCGACGACGAGGGCTACCACTACTTCGACGTCAACCTGATGAAAAACACCAACAGCGTGACGGTCACCCTCGTCCAGCTCGCCGACTCGCCCCTCGAAGGCCACCTCTTCGACTTCGCCCTCTCGACCGACAACGCCCGCATGGAGCACGACAACGCCATCATACCGTCGGCCGACGTCACCTACCACGCATGGCGCAACATCGACGCCGAAACCGAAATCGGCGACGTCAAAGGCCTGCCCGAGGGCACACAGCCGGGCACCTATCCCGCCGTCCTGGGCGAGTTCAACATCGCACGCGTGATGAAGGACACACCCCTGTGGCTCAACGTGTCGCGCAACGACACCGGCGCCGACATCGTGCGCATGAATCTCACGCCCTACTTCATCCTCTCCAAACCCGGCAAATACTTCGCCATGCCCTCGCAGGAGTACCTCGACCGTCAGGACGCCTACAGCGTCATGATTGTGCTCGACTCCAACTACCGCTGGGTAGAATCGTACATCTACATCAACTCCTGGAAGGTCGTAAACCAGGACAGCGAAGTATAAGCCCATAGCACACATCCTCCCTCAATGCGATACAAATCCGACATACGATTCATAAACAGGCTCTTCGCGACAATGCTCGTTGCCGTCGTCATGGCTGCGTGCAAGAATGCCGCGGAAGAGCCGGAAGCACCGGCGCGCCCTGACAGCTACTGCATCGGACTGTACATCGAGTCGGGCGAAAAAGCGGTTTCACGCGCCACTCCCGCGGGCGACTACGACCCGGGAGAAGGATACGAGAACTATATCGACGTCAGCGGCGGCGACTTCCGCGTGGCCCTGTTCACAGCCGACAAGGCCGACCCCACGGCCGACGGCGTCCTCATCGGTCAGCCTACCGACATACGGCTCATCCCGCAGGACGATTCGTTCACCGGCTCGAAGCGATGGCTGCTCGAAATCGAAGTCGACGCCTTCGTGCGCTCGATGATCCACAAAGGCTCGTGCAAGATTCTGATGCTGGCCAACTGGCGCAACAACTACCCCTCCCTCGAGCAGGGCACACGTCTGAGCACGCTCTTCGCCTCCGCCACACCCGTCGACTACAGCGACGGCCTGCCCGTGCCCGCGCTTACGGCCGACGACAAGATAGCACTCTTCGGCATCTGCCAGTACGACGACGTCAATCTCCGCCCCAACAGCCGTGTAGTCTTCGACGAGTACCTGCACCTGCTGCGTGCCCTGGCTAAAATCGAAGTGTACAACGACGAGGCCAGCACCGACCTGATAGAGAGCGTCAGCATCACCCGGCATACTACAAAGGCCATGCCCATGCCCAAGGGAGTGACACATCAGAGCCATTATGTCAAGGGCAACTACAACGAGGACTACGGCCCCGGCCCGAGCCTGCCCTCGGCCACCGAGCTGACCGAAGAGACAGAGCCGGCCGCTTTCGGCAAAGACCCCGCCACTGGCAACTTCGTCATCTACGTGCCCGAGTACCGCAACATCTTCAACGGCGAGAAGCGCGACGACGACAAGCGCGCACGCATCAAGGTAAAGTACCGCGACAAGATGGTCGAGTACATCGACTTTGCATACTACAAGACCACGGTGGCCGCCGACGGCAGCGGCTCCTACTCCACCGTCGACACATCGAAAGGCACCGACGGCCACTTCGACATCCTCCGCAACTACTGGTACAAATACAAGCTCAAGCGCAACCAGAGCCGGGTGACATGGGTTGTCGACGTCGTGCCCTATGCAGAGCGCTATCTCGCCCCCGGCTTCGGTCTCGACTACGACGACGGTAACCCGTAGGCATACATCCGCCACAACATCCAGCATTTAACCACGGAAAAAAGACAACATGAACCGCATATTATCCTTACTGATATTCTCTCTCCTCATCTGCGTCTGGTCTTGTGAGGATGTCTTTGGTTACCCCGATCTGGAGATTCCCGAGGGTTCGAGTA
>JAICZO010000497.1 GCA_029057255.1 Muribaculaceae bacterium
CGCCTGATGAGATTGAGACTCTCCGCAAGTGGATCGAGCTGTCGCCGGAGAACCGAAAGAATTTCTTCGAGCAGCAAGACCTGTGGGAGGCACTGCTACCCTCCTTCGATGTCTCCGACAGCGATGCCGAAAAAGCCGAACGCAGGGTGATGGCAAAAGCCGGTATAAGACCCCGCGGCACCGGCCTGGTAAAGCGACTCTTTGTCTTCTGGTCGCGGATTGCGGCTGTGGCCGTCCTCCCGCTGATAGCCATTTCGGTCTATTTATTTGTCAATGCCGACAACAAGGTCGACGACTATGTCACGCTCTCGACCGACTACGGCTGCACAAGCAAGGCTTCGCTCCCCGACGGCTCAACAGTGTGGCTGAATGCCAACAGCTCGCTGGAGTACTCGCGCAACAATGCAGGCAAGAAGCGCGATGTCAATCTCAAGGGCGAGGCATACTTCACTGTCAAGGCCGATGCGGCGAACCCCTTCACCGTCAACACGCCCTACTTATCGGTCACCGCGACTGGCACCGAATTCAACGTCAACGCTTACGACAGCGACGCCTCGGTGACGCTGACACAGGGTAAGGTCGAGGCGACAGGCGCAGGACGGCAGGTTGCACTTATGCCCGGAGAGCATCTCGCTATCCTCGACGGCAACACGACGGTCGCGAAGGATGTGGACATCGACCGCTACTGCGGATGGCGCAACGGTGTGCTGATTTTTGACAACGACTCTATACACACCATCTGCCATCGACTCGAGCAGCTCTACAACGTGTGCTTCGAAATTGACCCCGCTCTCAAGGGTCAGACTTTCCGCTTCATTCTCAAAGGCGAGAATCTCAGCGAGATCATGAACCTCTTCGAACTGACAGCCCCGGTGTCATGTGTCAGCAGCGGCAATGTAACCGACGCAGTCAATTCGCGACAGACGATACACATAACACGCATATGACCCTGCTCGCCGGAAAGCGACAGAGGCCGACATCCCCGACATAATGGCGTGCTATGAAAAAGCAAAACTGCTGATGAGGGCGTCGGGCAACCACAAGCAGTGGACCAACGGCTACCCCTCGCGCGACATCGTGGCCGCAGACATAGCCGCGGGCAACTGTCATGTCGGTGTGCATGCCGACGGAAGCCCGCGCATTGCATACCAGAAATATAGCCAAAGCTGACACTTCACAGCTAATTAACATACTTTAAGCTAAAACGCGTGTTCGTTTTAAAAGGTATGTATAATTTTGTGAAAATTCTTCAACTTACAACCATTGTATAAGCATCCCTGACATACTAATACCTTATGCGACATTTTATTATTACCCTTATCTGCGTGCTCGCGCTCGCATCCTGTACAAAAAAACAAGACGATGGCGCCGCCTCGCATCAGACGTGGGACTGCACAAGCTTCAATTCAAGCAAGCCCTATGACTTCCAGAAGGACTACCCCAACTCTCACTTCGTGAAACTTGAAGACGGCCCCGAAGCGCAGATAGGCATGATATCGAAGCTCCTCGTCAACGACTCCCTCTTAATAATACTCGACAAAGACTTCGTAAAGAAGGTATTAGTCTTCAAGCCGTCAACAGGCAAATTCCTGAATTCGATCGGACAGACCGGCTCCGGCCCCGACGAATACACTATGATAAAGGACATCTCCTACAACAGCCAAAACGGTACTATCCACGCACTCTGCGACAGAGACAAGGTCTTTGTCTACAATCTGGCCGGCGAACTGACGTCGTCTCGTACAGCCCCCTGCCCTGCGTCGTTCATGGAGTACAACGACGGCCGCTATTACTTCTTCAGCTCTGACGACAGTTGCGGAGAGATTACCGTGGCCGACACTGCGATGAACGTCGTGGCATCGTTCTTCCCCAACGGTCAGAACCCGATTGTTCATACCCTGCTCCACCCCTTCCAAAAACATCAGAACGGCGATATTACCTACGTTCGATATATGGACAACAACATCTACCGCATCAACGACGCGGACTCTATCGAGATAAAATATGCCGTAGACTTCGGCGACACAGCCTACACACGAGAGATGGCCGAGGCTGACGGCGAAGATAAAATCAGAGTGAACATGAGAAACAAGCGTGGCTGCATCAAATACTATACCGAAAACGAACGCGAAGCAGCTATCGTATTCTTCGACAACGCAATGCCCTGCATGTCAATCCTGAACAAAGAGACGGGCGAATCGACAAACATCCCCCTCGAAAACATTTGCGACTCCTTCCTTGGCAGAAACGTATCTCCGATAGAGTTCGCCACCCCCGACGGACTGATTATGGTTCTGAATCCGGCGGCTACGGAGCCGGGCACACCCCTGGCCGAAGCTATCGACGACAGTAACGAGAACCCTATCATATATTATCTCGCACGATAAGCGGACACAAGACTGTCACACCATAAAAAAACCGAGGCCGAGAGAAGTACCCGCTTCCCTCGGCCTCGGTTTATATAGAAAAGAGCAGTCTAAAGACAGCTCTTTCCGACCGGGCAGCGATGTTTAATACACCGAAAAGATGGTTTCGGGAATTTCTACACCGGTTTCTATAGATTGCGTCTCAAACAGAGGGATGCTTTTGCCGTCACTACCTGTCGCGACAACCGAGGCTCTGACAAGCTGCTTGCTCTCAATATTGAATTCACCGCGCAGCGTCACGCTTTCTTTTTTGCTTTCAGCAATTATCCTATTGTCTTCAGATGACGTCTTCAGGTCGTCGTTCGATAGCAATTGTCAGTACGACAACAAGCATTGCCGCAATGCCACAGATGCCCCACACACGGTTTATCAAACGCTTATATGGCTTTTTGAACGAGAACTCACACTTTCTCGGGAACTTGGGAGTAAGGAGTCCGACGACCTTCTCAAAATCACGGTTCTCCCTGTATTGTTCTAACATATTCATACTCATAATAGATTATATTTCTTGTTACATTCATTGCAGATAGTCCTGTATATATACGCTCGCTTGTTTGCGACACCCATGAACTGACGCGGATTCTCGAGAATCTTGACATAAAGATTCTGAAGTACATCTTCGACGTCGCTTATATTATGCAGTCGATAACTTGCATACTGAAAAAGGTTTTCTTTTTCAGCCTCAAGTATCTCGAATATGATTTGGGTTGTTCTTGCCATACTTAGATTAACTTTCACATATAAGACGGAGAAATATCCGAAAAGATGCAAGGGTCGGCAAAAAAAAACATCGGGACATGACGATTTTCTTGTGTTTTTTGATAGAATGTAGAAT
>JAICZO010000498.1 GCA_029057255.1 Muribaculaceae bacterium
GTCTCTAAGTCGTGGTATCCGTCGGGGCGGCGGCGAAGCACCCTGAGGCCTAAATTTATCTTGGCGTTGGGGAATAATATCATGTCTTGCGCGTATTTGGGCGGAGCTATCCGCTTCTTTTTGCAAAAATAGTGAAATTTTTACAACCATACTGTGTTAAACGGTGTTAATAAATTGATAACATTATCGACATCACACGATAAATCGCTATCTTTCCAAACCCAAATACCATGTGAAATATGGAACTCACACTGCCATCCCGTCTCAACGGCGAAGCCCCTGCTACCATAAACCTCGGCGAACACCGAAGCTTCGTCATAATAGGTGCCAACGGCGCCGGCAAGACGCGCTTCACCACCGCGATAGTCAACAGCCTCGGCGACAAGGCCTTCAGGCTGTCGGCGCTCGACGCGCTCTATAACCGCCGCAACGGCAGTGCCGACCTGCCGTCATCGCTGCGTAACCGTCTGAGCCCCACTGTCGTGGCCAACGGCGACAGGGCGGGAGCGCAGGCAACCGCCCTGGAGCTGCTGCTAGCCCAGCTCATGCACGACGAGATGCTCAACCTCATAGGTTACAAGCTTGCCATAGCCGACCACCGCGAGGCCACCCTCAAGCGCACCAGGCTTGACAATGTCATATCGCTGTGGCAGGACGTTTTCCCCGGCAACAGAGTCCTCATCGACAGCGGCAAGATACTCTTCTCGCGCGGTCTCGACATGGCCAGTTACTCGGCCGTGCGCCTCTCCGACGGCGAGCGCGCCGTCCTCTACTACGCCGGCGCCGTGCTCTACGCGCCGCGGCATGCCGTGATATTCGTCGACACGCCCGAGATATTCCTCCATCCGACACTGACGACATCGCTGTGGAACAGGCTCGAGAACCTCCGCAGCGACTGCACATTCTGCTATACGACGCACGACCCCGAGTTTGCATCGTCGCGCAACGGAGCCCCCGTGCTATGGGTGCGCGACTGCGACACCGTCGACGATGCGTGGGACTACGACCTGCTGCCCGCTACCGATGGCATATCGCAGGAGCTGTACATGACACTCGTGGGCACCCGCAAACCGGTGCTTTTCATCGAGGGCGACAGCGACCGCTCGATTGATGCCAAGCTCTACCCGCTTATCTTCCCCGACTTCACCGTGCGCTCGCTCGGCAGCTGCAACAAGGTGATAGAGGCCACACGCACATTCAACGACCTGTCGGGCTTCCACAAGCTCGACTCCTTCGGCATCGTCGACCGCGACCGCCGCGACGAAGCCGAAGTGGCATACCTGAGGCGCAAGAAAGTAATGGTGCCCGAAGTGGCCGAGATAGAAAACATGCTCCTGCTCGAGGACATCGTCAAGGCTATGGCTTCGGTGACGGGGCACAACCCGCGCCGCGTCTTCGACCGCGTCCGCAAGACGATACTCTCGCTCTTCCGCGCCGACCTGCGCCAGCAGGCACTGCTGCACACACGCCACAGAGTCAAGCGCACGATGGAGTACCGCGTCGACGCGCGCTTCACCGACATCGCCAATCTCGAGGAGCACCTGTCGTCGCTGCTCGACGAGATAAGTCCCCGCCGCATCTACGAGGACTTCTGCAAAGAGTTTCATATCTACGAGCACTCGGGCGACTATGAGTCGATACTCCGTGTCTACAACCAGAAGTCCATGCTGTCGAGCAGCAACGTGGCACAGATGTGCGGCTTCAAAAACAAGGAGCGCTATATCGACGGCGTCATCGCCCTGCTGCGGGAGAACAGGCCCGAGGCAGAGTCGATACGCGAGGCCGTACGCCGCTGTCTGGGCGCATCCGACACCATAGGAGGCGACGACGCGCAGCCCGAAAGCTGAGATAGGTTTGCTTTGTTGAGGAAAAAGTGCTAATTTTGCATGTTTAAAACAATCGACACATGGGATTTTTCGATTTCTTCAGCAGAGACAAAAAAAAGAATCTTGACCGAGGCCTTGAGAAAACTAAGGAAGGCGTTCTCGGCAAACTTCGCCGCGTTTTTACCGGACGCCGCACTATTGACGACGATTTCCTCGATGAACTCGAGGAGGTGTTCATAACGAGCGATGTCGGCGCCGAGACAACTCTTAAGATTATCGACCGCATACAGGCGCGCGTGGCGCGCGACAAGTATGTCGACATGGACGAGCTCAACGAGCTCCTCTGCCAGGAAATAAGCGAGCTCCTCGCCGAGAGCGACAGCGATGACGGCACCGCGTCGTTCACTCCGCCCGCCGGCAAGAAACCTTATGTGATAATGGTTGTCGGCGTGAACGGTGTCGGCAAGACTACCACCATCGGCAAGCTGGCTCACCACTACAAGGCTGCCGGCAACAAGGTCATGCTCGGTGCCGCCGACACTTTCCGTGCCGCCGCCGTCGAGCAGCTCGACGAGTGGGGCAAGCGTGCCGACGTGCCCGTCATCAAGCAGCAGTTGGGCTCCGATGCCGCCGCTGTGGCTTTCGACACTCTGTCGTCGGCTGTGGCAAACGGCGTGGATGTGGTCATCATCGACACTGCCGGACGCCTCCACAACAAGAAGGGTCTCATGGACGAGCTGTCTAAAATCAAGCGTGTCATGGAGAAGGTCGTGCCCGGAGCGCCTCACGAAGTGCTCCTCGTGCTCGACGGCTCGACTGGCCAGAATGCTTTCGAGCAGGCTCGCCAGTTCTCGGCCGCAACCCAGGTGACACACCTTGCCGTGACAAAGCTCGACGGCACCGCCCGTGGCGGAGTCGTCATCGGCATAAGCGACCAGTTCAAGATTCCTGTGAAGTATATCGGCATAGGCGAGGGCATCGAGGATCTGCAGCTCTTCAACAAACGTGCTTTCGTCGAATCACTTTTCGGACGCAAGGATGACTGAGTGCAAGAATCCGCGCGTCGCTATACTCAGCCTCGGCTGCTCAAAGAACCTTGTGGACAGTGAGCGGCTCGCGCGGCGTTTTGCCGACGCGGGGGTCGACGTAGAGTTTGTCGAGGAAGTGCCCGCCGACGGCTCGGTGCTCGTGGTCAATA
>JAICZO010000499.1 GCA_029057255.1 Muribaculaceae bacterium
GCAGCACGTAGACAGACAGGGCGGTAAGCGCGGTCGAACCAACCACGGCAACGGCTCGTATCTGACGGATGTTGCGGCTCAGTGCCACTCCCGCAAGCATAAGCACCGGGATTATTACAAAGTATATTAATATATTTGAAAACATCTTTATTTACTGATTTTATGTGTTTGCACCGTTGGTGATTGATCAGATAAGGCAGAGGACTGTGATGCCGCCGAGAGCGAGGGCGCCGATCAGGTAGTACCATACATACATCTGTATCTGGCCGGACTGAAGGGGCTTGATGGCCTCGGATGCCTTGTTGGTGATGGTGGCGAAAGAGTCCATTGTGCCGTCGATGATGTGGCGGTCAAACCATGCAAGAGGACGGCAGACGCTGTTGAAGATGATCTTGTGGGTGATGAAGATGTAGAGTTCGTCCCAGTAGAATCGGTTGTAGCACCATGTCCAGAGTGCGGGTACGGCGTTGCGGAACTTGGCGGGGAGGCCGTTCTCCTTGCGGTACATCACTGTGGCAAGGCCGATGCCGGCGATGGCCACGATAAGGCTGATGGTGGCGACGCTCCAGTCGAAGTGTGCCATGAAGTCGTAGGGGTGGCCGTTCCAGGTCACGAGCTCGCCGAAGGGGATGAAGCCGGCCACACACGAGATGACGGCGAGGATAATCAGCGGGAGGCTCATTGTCCAGGGCTGGTCGTGGGGTGCGTGGTGACCTTCGGGGGTCTTATGCTCTTTCCACCAGAAGATGAGGTAGTAGAGACGGAACATGTAGAAGGCGGTCATACCGGCGACAACCGACATCCATACATAGGCGATGGTGCTGTTGCCGAGGCAGCTGCTGAGAATCTCGTCTTTGGAGAAGAAGCCCGAGAAGGGGATGATGCCGGCGATGGCGAGACAGCCGATAAGGAATGTCCAGTGGGTGATGGGCATGTGCTTGCGAAGGCCGTGCATGGCTGTGTAGTCGTTGGAGCCGATGGCGTGGATGAGGGCGCCGGCGCCAAGGAAGAGGAGGGCCTTGAACATGGCGTGTGTGAACAGGTGGAACATCGACGCCATATAGCCGAGGCCGTGGTGGAACTCGGGGCGGGCTACGCCGAGAGATACCATCATGAAGGCTATCTGAGAGATGGTCGAGAATGCGAGCACTCGCTTGATGTCGACCTGCACGCAGGCTACCATCGCTGCGTAGAAGGCGGTGAGTGCGCCCACGACGGTGATGATGATCAGCGAGCTCTCTTCCATGAGGTAGAGCGGGAAGAGACGGGCTACGAGGTAGACGCCGGCGACAACCATGGTTGCGGCGTGGATGAGGGCCGATACGGGGGTAGGACCTTCCATAGCGTCGGGGAGCCAGATGTGGAGGGGCATCATGGCCGATTTACCCATGCCGCCCATGAAGATGAGCACCAGAGCCCATGTCAGCACCGATGCGCCCATGAAAGTGGGGGCGGCGCTGTTGGCGAAGATGCCGCGTACTGTCTCGGCGGTGCCTACATTCACCTGGTATACGTTGGCGAGGCCGTCAACGGGTATCGAGGTGAGCTCGGTGAAGTTGAAGGTGCCGGTGTAGTACGACAGGGTGAGGATACCGATAAGGAAGCCGAGGTCGGCGAAGCGGGTCACGATGAAAGCTTTCTTCGAGGCCGATACTGCAGAGGGCTTGGTGTAGTAGAAGCCGATGAGCAGGTAGGACGAGGCGCCCACGAGCTCCCAGAAGATGTACATCTGGAAGATGTTGGGAGCGACAACGAGGCCGAGCATCGAGAAGCTGAACAGCGCCAGGAACGCGTAGAAGCGCTGGAAGCCGTGTTCGTACACTCCGTGATGGTCGCGCATGTAGCCGAGAGAGTAGAGGTGCACCATGAACGAGATGGTCGTGATGACCACGAGCATCATGGCTGAAATCGGGTCAAGCAGGAAGCCGAGCTTGATGACAAGGCGCTCGGTGAATGCGAGCCAGGTCTGGTCGAAGACCATGTACTGGAGGCGTTCGCCGGCGGCGTTGACGAAGTCGGCCGAGCCGCTGAAGAAGTAGTTGTAGGCTGTGTAGTATGACAGCACCAGGACGGTGCCCATGCCCAATGTGCCAAGAATACCGGCGAGCTTATGTGTCATCTTCATGCCCAGAAGGCCGAGGAAGAGGAACATAAACAGCGGTATGGCAAGTATCAGAATAGGAATTGTAATGTCCATAGCGCTTAGAATTTCATTTCGTTAAGCGAGCGCACGTCGATGTTCTTGGCGGCTCGGAAAATGTTGATGATGATAGCGATGGCGAGTGCTGTTTCGGCAGCTGCGATAGCTATGGCGAAGAGGGTGAAGAACATACCCTCCATCTGCTCGGGGTAAAGGAAGCGGTTGAACACCACAAAGTTGATGTCGACGGCGTTGAGCATAAGCTCAAGCGATATCAGCATCGCAATCATGTTTTTGCGGGTGATGAAGCCGTAGACGCCGCAGCAGAACATTATCAGTGCGGGGACCAGGTAGTAGATAGCTGTTATTTCCATAATGATCATCGTTTACGGGCAACTACAACGCCACCGATTATACATGCGAGCAGCAGCACGCTGACGGCCTCGAAGGGCAGCAGATACTGGCCGTGGTCCGTGCCCAGAAGGGCGGTGCCGACAGCCTGCATGTCAGGAGCTTCCATCTCGGGCTTGGAGGCAAAGGCCACGCAGCAGCGGCTCACCAGGGCATAGCCTGCGATGAGCAGTGTTGCTACCGATGCCAGGGCACCGAGGACGCGCGACTTCGATGTCAGACGCTCGGTGTTGTCGCCGGGACGGCTCGTAAGAAGGATGGCGAAGACGAACAGCACCACAATGCCGCCGGCATACACCGCAATCTGGACGGCGCCGAGGAACTCGTAGTCGAGCATGAAGTAAGCCACGGCGGCGGCAAAAAGGGTGAACAGCAGGTAGGTGGCGGCACGCAGGATTTTGCGTGTCGTTACGGCCATCACTGAGAAGACTATCATCGACAGTGCGACGATAAAATACAAGATTATACTTCCTA
>JAICZO010000005.1 GCA_029057255.1 Muribaculaceae bacterium
CGACCAACGATATCTACACTCGACTAGTCGTCGGCAGCGTCAGATTTGTATAAGAGACATCAATACACGCGTTAAGCGGATGGGGTGCAACACTTATTAAACATAAATTAACGATATTTTTGTAAGCTTTTTGTTACCTTTGCGTCTAATATGCACAGAAACAAGAAAACCAACCATATTCAAAAAATGAAAAAACTGATTCTCCGCGGCATCGCAGCCATCGTCATGGCTGTCACCGCAATCGGCACAGTTCAGGCTCAGTCTCCCGACCAGATGCCTCCTCTGCCCGACGACCCCGCACTCCGCAGCGGCGTGCTCGACAACGGCATGACATACTACATCCGTCACAACGAGACACCCAAAGGTCAGGCAGACTTCTTTATCGCACAGAAAGTAGGCTCGATTCTTGAAGAGGACCACCAGCGCGGTCTCGCACACTTCCTTGAGCACATGTGCTTCAACGGCACCGAGAACTTCCCCGAGAAGGGCATCATCAACTGGCTCGAATCGGTTGGCGTGAAGTTCGGCCGCAACCTCAACGCCTACACATCGGTTGACGAGACTGTCTACAACATCTCCAACGTACCCGTGGCACGCACAAGCGTGCAGGACTCCTGCCTCCTCATCCTCCACGACTGGTCGTGCGCCCTCACCCTCGACCCCAAGGAAATCGACGCCGAGCGCGGTGTAATCCACGAAGAATGGCGCCAGTCGATGGCCGGCGAGATGCGTGTCCTCGAACAGCTCCTCCCCGTCATCTACCCCGACAACCGCTACGGCGAACGCCTCCCCATCGGCACAATGGAAGTTGTCGACAACTTCCCTCCCCAGGCTCTGATCGACTACTACCACAAGTGGTACCGTCCCGACCAGCAGGCCATCATCGTCGTGGGTGACATCGACACCGACTACATCGAGAACAAAATCAAAGAGATTTTCTCGCCCATCAAGATGCCCGAGAACCCCGCCGAGCGTATCTACTACCCCGTCGAGGAGACCCCCGGCACCATCTATGCCATCGGCAAGGACAAGGAAATCACAGCTCCTTCGGTTGACTTCATCTTCAAGAGCGACGCTCTCTTCATCCCCCGCGAGTACCGCAACACACAGATGTTCTTCCCCGTGTCGTTCATCTCGTCGATGATCGAGTCGATGCTCAACGCACGCCTCAGCGAGCTCGCCAACAAGCCCGAGACAGAGTATGCCCGCGCATACGCCAACATCGGCAACTTCTTCCTGGCCGACACCCAGGGCGCCCTTGACCTGTCGGTAACAGCCAAGGACACTGACGTGGTGCCCGCCCTCGCTCAGGCTTACCGCGAAGTGCTCCGCGCTGCACGCGGCGGCTTCACCGTAGGCGAATTCGAGCGCGCAAAGGCTCAGTTCCTCTCGAACATCGACAAGCAGTACGAAGGCCGCAACGACCGCGAGAGCGGCAGCTACGCACGTGAGTACAGCAAGCTCTTCACCGAGAACATCCCCGCTCCCGGCATCGAAGCCGAGAAAGCTCTCTACGAGCAGATCGCCCAGGCTCTCCCCCTCGAGGCCATCAACCAGTTCCTGCCCCAGATGATTACCGAGGACAACCGCGTCATGCTCGCACTCCTCCCCGACAACGAGGCATTCCCCGTGCCCACCGAACAGCAGTTCGCAGCAGCTCTCGAAGCTGTCGACGGCGAGACTCTCGAAGCATACAAGGACGAGATGCGCGAAGACCCCCTCATCCCCTCGCTCCCCAAACCCGGCAAGGTTAAATCGACCACTCACAACGCCGAGTGGGACGCTACCGAGTTCACCCTCAGCAACGGCGTGCAGGTCATCAT
>JAICZO010000050.1:0-5602 GCA_029057255.1 Muribaculaceae bacterium
CCCCTGCGTCATTGAGGGCGAAGAGATCGCTTTTGAAACAGGCCGACACATCAAGGCCGTCTGCGACCGCCTCGGCATAGCTTTCGCTTTCAAAGGCAGCTACCGCAAGGCAAACCGCAGCCGCCTCGACTCGTTCAGCGGCATCGGCGACCTTAAGGCTCTCACAATACTCTCGGCTGTAGGCCGCGAACTCGGCGTGCCTGTCGTGACCGACATCCACCAGCCCGAGGAGGCCGCTATGGCTGCCGACTTCGTCGACATCCTGCAGATACCGGCATTCCTCTGCCGCCAGACCGACCTGCTCATAGCGGCGGCACGCACCGGCAAGGCTGTGAATATAAAGAAAGGTCAGTTCCTCGCACCCGAGTCGATGCGCTTCGCTGTCGACAAAGTGCGCGCGGGAGGCTGCGAGGACGTCGCCGTGACAGAGCGCGGCACCACCTTCGGCTACGGCGACCTTATCGTCGACTTCCGCAGCGTGCCCGAGATGCAGCAGGCATGCAAGTGCCCCGTCATCGTCGACTGCACTCACTCGCTCCAGCAGCCCAACACTGCCGCAGGTGTCACAGGCGGACGCCCCGACCTCATCGAGACCATAGCACGCGCCGCTGTCGCAACAGGTGCCGACGGCCTCTTCATGGAGACGCACCCCGACCCCTCTGTCGCCAAGAGCGACGGCGCCAACATGCTCCGCCTCGACCTCCTCGAGCCGCTGTTAGAGCGTCTGACGGCCATCCGCCGCACCATTGATTCCTTCAACCGATAAACCACGACATGACCATACGACACATAGCGATGGCCGGCATCATGCTGGCCGCTTCTCTCTCAGCCGCGGCACAGTCCGGCATAAACAACCCCATGACTCAGGCCGTGCTCGCCGTATATGAGGACGAGCTGCGGCAGAACCCGCGCGACTACAACATCCTGCTGTCGCGCGCCGACGAATACTACCGCCACAGCGAGTATATCCGCTCGCTCGCCGACGTCGACAAGGTGCTCGAGTACGCCCCCGCTACGGAGGAAGATGTGCGCCTGCGCGCCCTCGTGCTCCGCGCCGGCATCTACAACCTCACCCACCGTCCCAACGAGGCTCTCGCCGACCTGAACGAGGCTGTCAGAATCGCCCCCGACTCATACTCGGTAATATACCAGCGCGCCAACACCTTCTACACTCTCGGCAAGTACACCGAGGCAAAGTTCGACTTCATGAAGCTCGAGCGCCTCAACACACGCAGCGTCGAGGCATACATCGGCCTGGCACGTATAGCCGTCAAGGAGAACAACCTCGGCACTGCCAACGAAATGCTCGCCAAAGCCGTCAACATCGACCCCAACAACGCCGAGACATACGTGCGACGCGCTTCGGTGCGACGCCAGATGGGCGACCATAACGGCGCTGTCGACGACCTTATCCTCGCCATAAGCTCCGACAACCGACACCCGCGCGCAATGGAGGAGCTGCTCGAATACGGCAACACCAACTACCCCGCCACTATGGCCGGACTGTCCAACGCCATCGCCGCAGCGCCCGAGGTGGGCATGTTCCGCTACATCCGCGCCGTCATCGCACAGGCACACTTCCACTATCTGGCCGCCATCAGCGACTACCGCGAGATTCTCGACGAGAAAATATACAACTATCACGGCATTTATGCCTCTATCGCCGAGTGCGAGTACTCTCTCGGCAACTATGACCGCGCACTCGACAATGTCGACCGCGCACTCTCGATGATAAGGGACAACGCATCGTACTACGTGCTGCGCTCGCAGATTCTCCGCGCCCTCGGCCAATACGACGAGGCCATCAAGGCCGGCGCCGCAGCCCTTGCCGTCGACCGCCAGAGCAACGCCGCCCTCGTGGAGATGGCTATGGGATATGTGGGCACGGGCAACTACGAAGAAGCGTCGAATCTCGTAGGCGAGGCCATGCTCAACGACGCCGAGAACGCCGTCTACCCCATGCTCCGAGCATGGATTATGGAGAAGTATCTCAACCGCGCCGCCGGTGCCGCCAAGCTCTACGAGCAGGTGGCCGAGATGGACCACTACTACATCGACAACCCCCGCTCGCTCAAGGGCTTCGCGCTGCTGTTCCTCGGCCGCACCGAGCCGGCCACACGCTGGATGGAGAACATCCTCCGCACCGTCACCGACTACGACGGTCTCATCCACTACTACGGCGCCTGCTTCTATGCACAGGCCGGCGACACCGAGCGAGCCATGAAGTGTGCGTCGGAGGCTCTCGAGCTGGGATACGCCAACTACCACAACTGGACCGAGGCCATCGACGGACGCGTCAACGTGGCACCGCTGCGCGACGACCTGCGCTTCCTCAACATGCTCCACCGCCACGACGCCATTTTTGGTAAAGAATAGTTAAAATTTATCAGTACCGTGTAACCTTTCGCCTTGTTTTGCGTCTTATAGATATAAAGATTACACAAGTACTGGACAGAATTAACTATTGTGAGAATTGATTGATACCACAGGCGTCGCGGCTGAGAAGCCGTTGACGCCTTTAATCATAAAACACACATACAATGACCATAGCTTCACAGCTCCGCAAGGAGAATATCGCCCAGTATCTGCTCTATATGTGGCAGATCGAGGACATCATACGCGCAAACGGTCTTGACATCGACCGCATAAACGAGAACGTCGTCAGCCGCTTCCCCGAGGAGCAGCGCAAGCAGATCAGCGAGTGGTACGAGTCGCTCATCGACATGATGCGCCGCGAGGAAGTGCAGCAGAAAGGACACCTCCAGATTAACCGCAACATCATCGGTGCGCTCGCCGACCTCAACAACCGCATCCTGGCCGACCATGACCCTAAGTTCGACAGATACCGCAAGGAGTTCTACGACACCCTGCCCCTGATTGTCGAGCTGCGCGCAAAGGCCGGCAACGACAAGTCCGGCGAGATAGAGACTTGCTTCAACGCCCTCTACGGCATGCTCATGCTGCGCCTGCAGAAGAAGGAGATAAGCCCCGACACGGCACGCGCCTTCGAGCGCATATCGAAGTTCGTGGCTCTGCTGTCGCATGACTTCGCCCTCGACGAGCGCGACGAACTGTTCAAGAACAACGACAACAAGAGCGGGGAATGATTCCCCGCTCTTGTCTCAGGTATATCTTTATATCTCTGCCCGCGCGCCCGGGTCAGGCGATGTGCATGAGGTCGCGGTAGATGTCAAGCGCCGCCCCTATCTGCTCGGGGCTGACAGTGCAGTCGATGCGCGGGCGCCCCACATCCTCGAGGAGCGTGAAGCTGATGCTGTCGGCCGACCGGTTCTTCTTGTCCTGTCGCATGGCCGCTATCAGTGCGGGATAGTCGTCGCAGGTGATGTTGTAGGCGCCGTAGTTGCGCAGCACATAATCCGACACCTTGTGGAGCGTGTCGGTGCCGAAGCCGGCCTGTAGGTGCGACAGCACAAGCGCCACGACAAGACCCCACGCGACGGCATAGCCGTGAGGCACGGCCGCTCCGCGCGACACCGCCAGACTCTCGATGGCATGGCCGCATGTGTGCCCGAGGTTGAGAGCCTTGCGGATGCCGCTCTCTGTCATGTCCTCCTCGACGATACGAGCCTTGACGCCGACGCTCGCCTCGATAAGCGGCAGCAGCGCCTCCGTGTCGGTCAGCGGGTAGACGGGGCTGTATGTCAGCAGCTTGCCGAGCGTGGCGCGGTCCTCGAGCAGACCGTGCTTGAGCATCTCGGCATAGCCCGAGAGTATCTGCTGCTGAGGCAGCGTGTTGAAATAAATCGACGATATGATGGCGGCCTCCGGCTCGGTGAAGGAGCCGAGCTGGTTCTTGAGACCGTTGAAGTTTATGCCTGTCTTGCCGCCGACCGAAGCGTCGACAGCGGCAAGCACCGTTGTCGGGATGTTGATGCAGCGCATGCCACGCTTGTAGGTGGCGGCGGCAAAACCGCCCATGTCGCTCACCATGCCGCCGCCGAGGTTGACAACTACAGTGGCGCGTGTGGCCTCGAGCTGCTGCAGCTGCTGCCACAGCGATGTGAGTCCGTCGAGGTTCTTGTTCTCGTCGCCGGCGCTGACGGTGATTACGCGGGCGGCGGCGGCTGTCGCGGAGTCGTTGACAAGCAGCGGCAGGACAAGGCCGGCGGTGTTGGTATCGGCGACTATGACGACCTGCGGCGTGCCGAGGCTGTCGACAAGTGTGTCAAGAGTCTCGCCGACGAGGTTGGTGAATATAAGTTTCTGCTTCATATAGTCAGCTGTTTATCATATTTGCTGTAAGCTATAACAACTGAGCGAGGATTTCGGCACACTCCTCCATCGAGTCTATCTCTATATCGGCGCCGGACTCGATAAGGGCGCCGGCGGGCAGAGGCCCCGTGCGCACTCCGATGGTGAATGCTCCCGCCCTCGACGCACTCTCGACGCCGAGGGGCGCGTTGTCGACAGCGATAGCCTGCCACGGTGCGGCCGACGCTTTAGCCATACCCATCAGATAAGGCTCGGGGTCGGGCTTGCCGTGCTTGACGTCGTGCGCGGTGACACGCAGGCCGAAGGCGCCGTCGTAGTCACGGTCGAGACGCTCGAGTATCGACGCCTGCCCCGAACCGGTGACGAGCACGCAGACAGCGGCCGATGCCTTGACGGCGGCGACGGCAGCCGGAGCACCGTGCATCAGCGGCGGAGGCCCGAGCTGTCGGAAGTTCTCTGATTTAATGGCATAGAGCCGCTTGCAGGTCTCGTCGTCGGCACCGTGGCCGTACTGGCGTCTGTACAGCAGATTTATCGTCGAGGCGCCTGTGCGACCCTCGTAGGCGTAGAACTCGTCGGGGTCGGCGTCGATGCCGACGCTGTCGCACATCTTCTTCCACGAGCGCGCATGGCCCGGCATAGAGTCATACAGCACGCCGTCCATGTCAAAGAGCACGGCCCGCGGAGCCTCGAGAGGACGTCCGAGACGTGCGGCGTAGGCCTCAACGGCGGCGTTTAGAGCGTTTGTTTCCATTGTCTTTCTGCGTTTCGGGTTCGGTTTGCTGCACCTTCGGCGCCTCTATCAGCCCCTCGCGTATCAGAGCCAGCGAGTCGCTTGCCGACAGCCCGGGGTCGGGAGCCTCAAGCTGGTGCATGATGTTGGGGCCGCTGACGTTGAGACGGGCGAAGCGCGACTTGCTCACACCGCGACGGAAGACACCCTCGATCTGCTGGATAAGGTTGACCCGCGCCGTATCGACAACGCCGACGCTCTCGGCGACTTCTCCCTCGCGGAACTTCGCGCCGCCGAAGCGCACCTTGTATTTGTCGGGGTTGCCCTTGAGCGTGATACCGAAGCGGAAGGGTATCGGCGACTTAAGGACTGCGATATGATAGTCGAAGTTTAGATTGAGGTCGTTGTAGCCGACGACGCCGAGGCGGTAGCGGTCGATGTCGAACGAGAAGGGGAAAATCTGCAGGCGGTTGTCGCGCACGATCATCTCGACGTTCATGTGCTTGATTTTGTTGTCGGCGCGGTCGCGGAAGCGGAGCCACTTGCCGAGGGTGGCGTATGTCTCCGGATTGATGAACGCGAGCGAGTCGCCGGTGAGCCTTACGGCGGCGTCGAGCGTCGGGAGCACCATGTTCA
>JAICZO010000050.1:5612-8775 GCA_029057255.1 Muribaculaceae bacterium
CCATGTTCATGCCCGAGTCAATGTCGACGGTGGCGGCAAGCTCGGCGTCGATGATGCCGCTGAAGTCGCGCATGAGCGGCATGACGGAGTCGACAGCAGGCACCAGCGACAGGAAGCGCTCGATGTTGAAGCGCTCAAGGTCAAGCCCGAAGCCGAGGCGTATGTCGGTAGGCTTGGGCGCCGAGTAGACGGCGGTGAAATTGAGGTCGCCGGCATCGGACTTGGCGGCGAGCTTGTGCAGGTTCACACCGCCGTCGTAGACGAGGACTTCGCCTGTCATATCTGTCATGGCCAGGTCGGAGTACAGGATATTGGCCGCCCTGACGTTGATTTTGGCATCAATATTGGCGGGCACGAGCAGCGGGCCGACACTGTCGGGCTGCTCCGAGGCTATGGCCTGGATGCTGCGGTCGAGGTCGCTCTCGCTGACATCCGACAGCGCCGACACCTCTCCGCCGTTGCGCACCCGCTCCATATACGCGGCGCCGGCAAAGGCGGCGGCGGCGAGCTGGTTGACATCTATGGTGTCGCTCGTTATGTCGAAGTTAAGCTTCAGAGAGTTGCCCGCGCGCTTCGATGTCAGGCCCTTCTTGATGTTGGATATCAGACCGCGGACCGACAGGTCGGAGTGTCCGGCCTTGTAGCGCATGCTGTTGAGCGACACGGAGTCGTTGGAGAATGCTATGTCGAGGCGTGTTATACGGTTGCGGAGCGGGAACGCCGGCGTAAAGAGGCGCGCGTAGCCCGTCTTGAGCGTGCCGTGCAGCTCCCAGCCGAGGAGATACTTGCGGAAGCCCTTCGACAGTCCCCACTCGATGACTTCATAGTCTTCGGCTGTCATCTGCCCGTGGACGCGCGGGCGGCGGCGCTCACCGGGCTTGCGGCGGCGCTTCTCGATGGCAAGCTTGAAGACCGAGTCGGGCGACAGCTCGGGGTGCACCTTGCGTATGCTGTCGGCCATCTGCTTTATCTCCTTGCGGTTGCCGCGCAATGACGGAATCTTGTGCGTCGACGCATCGAGGTGCGCCTTGGCGAGGAGGAGGCGCGTGTCGGTCGTACCGGCCGCAAGACGGTCGATGTCAAGATTCGCGACAATCTCGGGCAGACGGCGCGATTTCTTGTAGCGGTGCAGCGACACACGACCCGAGAGGCCGCGCATACGCGCTCCGGCACTGTCGGTGACCGACAGTATATTGAACCGTCCGACCTTAATCCTGCCGCCGACAGGCACCACAAGAGTGGTGTCTGCGCTGGGCCTGCTGTTCTCGACTCCGGCAGCCAGGGCGAGGTCGCCGAGGTCGATGTTGACACCGTCGACCAGCACCGTCGCCGAGTCAATCTTTATACCGGCGGCGAGCATGGGCGACGCCTTGCGTGTCACCGAGTCGGCCACCTTCACCTTCGAGCCGAAGGCTATGTCCAGCCGGTGTACTTCGGCCATCTTGGCGGTATCGTTGCTGAGATAATAGAGGTTACGGCCCTCGAGCTTGCCGCGCAAGTCGAGGCGGTGGAAATTGTCGGCCGAGAGCATCGACATGCGTCCTGTGGCATCAATGTCGGTGTCGACATGACCGCTGATAAAGCCCTGGGCGAGGTCTGCCACGACAGGCGGCAGCGATGCAAGCTCGATATCGCCCTGCACACACAGGTCGAAGTCGGGGTCGGACATAAGCTTTGTCACCGTGCCCTCGAGCCGCAGATGCGTGGCGGGGCCGGCGACATCGACGCGGTGTATGCCGACGACAGCGCTGTCGAGGTTCTGCCCGTGCGTCGTGGCCGAGATGTCAAAGCCGAGCTGACGGATATCGGCCTTGCCGTAGTGCAGACGGCTGTCGGGCATGGTGAGCGTCACCTTGGCGTCGGGGATGGAGTCGGTAGCCATGCAGAACGGCCTGAGCAGCTCGGCAGTCATCGACACGGCCGCATCGGTGGTGAAATACGGGGCTATAAGCCTGTTGGCACGTCGCAGACTGTCGGGCAGCAAGGTGAGCATGTCAGTCACCGCCACAGGCTTCAGCTCCAGCCGTGCCGCGCGCACTGTCAGCGTCGAGTCAAAGTCAAGCTCCGTGTCGACACCGGCCTCGAGAAAGGCGCCGCGGACAGTGAAACGCTCGAGGGCAAGCAGCGAGGGCTGCTCGGGGCGCCAGCGCACCTTGCCGTCGAGGCCGAATGAAATATCCTCGAGATTGATGGCGCTGCGCGTCAGCGGACTGTGCACGTGGCCGTCGATGCGGAGCGAGTAAGCCGGCCGGTCGTCACGGCTCAGTGTCATGTCATGGAGCAGCACGACGGTGGCCGACGTGCTGTCGGCGGCGTTGAAGTATCGTATCTCCTTAGGCCGCACGAAGGCGAAGCGGTCGATAGAGAAAGGCGGTATGATAAGCGGCGACGACACGGTGTCGGCCTGCGCCGCCGTGCTGTCGGCGGCCTCGTAGATGTCGAAGTTGCCTGTGCCGTCACGGGCTATGACGATGCCAAGCCCGACGCCGTCAAGCTCGACATCATGCAGCTCAATGGCGCCGCGCGATATGAGAGCGCCGATATTGACCGAACCGCTGAAGCGGTCAAGCGAAAGAAGGGAGTCACGCCACTGGGGCAGACCGTCGGTGTCGGCAGCCGGCATACCGTCAAAAGCTCGCGACACTATCGCAAGCGTGTCGACCGACAGATTGAGCACCGGGAAGGCGGGGCGGAACGACAGCTCCACCTTGTCGAGACGCACATCGGCGTCGAGAGCCTTGTCGGCAAAGTTACGCACTATAGGCGTGAGATGCCGGGGCTCCAGCACCTTTACACAACAGATCAACGTGGCGGCGACGGCAAGGAAAACTGCCATCACTATCATTGACAGAACGAAGAGAATACTGACGATACGGTGTCGCATAGCTTGCATTACAGGGTATTAGGCTCCGGCTCCGGGGCTGCGGTGATATGGAAACAAGCCTGCTTGCGCTCATGCTTGACAAGGCAGCGGCCTTCGGAGCGCAGGTCATAGATTATTTCGGCAAGCAGGTTCTTAAGGTCTTCGAAGGTGCGGCGCGTGCCCGAGGCATCGTCGCATATAAACTTACTGTAGCTTATATCGAAGGTCGAGGCATACTGGTGGGCGCTCTCGGCTGTGGCGTTGCGGTTGACACGCCGCAGCTTGCCGACGGTCATGGGC
>JAICZO010000500.1 GCA_029057255.1 Muribaculaceae bacterium
ACATTGAAGCGACCCGGTATCGAGGGGACGTTCGCACCGGTTATTATCGCAATCTTGAGGCCGCATTTCACTGCGAGCTGCATGGCATAGCCGTCCTTGAGGTTGGCCATCCGCATGGGCACGCCGTCGGCCGACATGGGCACTGTCGAAGGCGACAGCACGCCGTCGATGTCGAATGCTATGGCGCGTATTTTTGAGAGATCGTAATTAATTCTGCTCATTGCTGATACCTTGGTATTTAAGTATAAGGTCGGTAAGGGTGCGGTATACAGGGCGCAGGTCTTCGGGGAGCGAGCTGTACTGCCGCTCTATGACAGCGAAGTCGCCGCGCCTGGCCGGGCCCGTCTGTGCGTCGTGCGGCCCGATGGCGAAGAGTTTGTCGACCGTCGCATGCAGCAGAGGGTCGACTACACCGAGGTCATAACCGGCTTCACCGAGGATATGCTGCACACTCTCCATCAGTACATTGGTGAAATTCGACGTGAAGACTCCCGCCACGTGAAGCACACGGCGGCGGGCGGCGTCGGCATGGTAGACATGCTCCGACATCAGCCTTGCCACGTCGTCGATGACGGCGAGGTCATCGTCAAGGGCGGCCTCGGTGAAGAAGGGAACGGCCGACAGGTCGACATGCGCCGCGGCCGAGAAGGTCTGCAGCGGATAGAGCACGCCTGTGCGCGGGCTGACCGGGGCGAGCGCCTCCTTGGGGACGGTGCCTGACGTATGCACCACTATCGGGTCATAATCGAGCCTCCCTATCGCTTCCACGACAAGGTCGACGGCATGGTCGGCCACGCTTATTATAATCTTATCGGGCCTTACCCGCTCCAGCAGGTCATACGAGCCGGCGGGCACTCCGTCGGGCGCTATCGCCGAGGCATGGCCGGCATTGCGGCTGACCACGGCGGCAAGACGCTGCCCTAAGGCACGGGCGATATGCGACGCCACATTACCGGCGCCGACAAGTGCTATTTTCATGTCCGATACAGTCATTCGCCCTCGGCGGGAATGTCGTTACGCCACGAGCCGATGTGCACCTTCTCCCACAGGAGCTTCGCAGGGTCGACAGGCTTGCGGGTCTCGGCAGAGTGTCCGAATGTCATTATGCACTCCACAACCATATCGTGGGGGATGCCGAGAATGTCGCGCACGACATCTTCCGACGGCTCGCCCATGCCGTCAAGACGGCCGCGGACCTGCACCCAGCACGATCCGATGCCGAGTGCGGCAGCCTGCAGGTGCATGAACATGGCGGCTGCTGCGGCGTCCTCGATGTATGCTTCGCTGAGCGCGGGGTCTACGGTGACAACTACGGCGAGCGGCGCGTTGGTGAGCGATGCCGCATAGGCGGGCTTGCACTCTTTGAGGCGCTGCATCACTTCCTTGTCCTCCACTACGACAAATTGCCAGCAGCGTGCATTCTTGGACGAGGGCGCAAGGAGTGCGGCCTCGAGGATGAGCCTTACATGATCGGCGTCGACAGGCTGGTCGGTGTAGCGCCGTATGCTGTGGCGCTCTAAAAGAAGATCGTGAAAATTATCCATAAGTCATTGCTCTATACAGCAGCTCAGCGGCGGCATACCCATGCTGAGGGATAGCGGTCATAGACGCCGAGACTGCGAGCTATCGCCGACAGCTCTCCGATAGCGGGAGCCGAGAGTGCGTACACCCTCCACCGGCCTTCATTCTCAAGCAGATTGAGCGGCATTTCGGTGGTGCTGTGCGATGCTATGAAAGTTTCGGCCTCTGAGCGCGATGCCAACGAGGCTACTATGAGACAATAACGGGCGGGCAGCTGTGA
>JAICZO010000501.1 GCA_029057255.1 Muribaculaceae bacterium
CCGCCGCGCCTTCATCGCCGACCTCGCCGCGACCGGCGGCAATATTCCTGTAGTAGCCGTCGGCACGAGATCGGTGCGCACGCTCGAGAGCCTCTATCACATCGGCTGCATGATATCCGAAGACACATGGGACGGCGAGCTGCCCCAGTGGTATCCCTACGGCGACAGCCACCCCGCGCTGACACCCGCCGAGGCACTCCGTGCCATAAGCGCCTATCTCGACAGCGCAGGCGACGACACCCTCGTCGGCCGCACACGCATCATCATAGCACCGGGCTACACATACCGCATCGCCGACGCTATGGTCACCAACTTCCACCAGCCGCAGTCGACACTGCTGCTGCTCGTATCCGCTTTCATCGGCGATACATGGCGCGATGTATACGACCACGCGCTTGCCGCCGACTACCGCTTCCTCAGCTACGGCGACGCCTGCCTCTTCTTCAAACCCGTATGACAATGAAAAAACTCTTTCTTCTCCTTGCCGTCCTGACAGCACTCCCTGCGGCGGCTTGCACTTCGGCCATCGTGTCGGCCAAAGCCTCGGCCAACGGCCGGCCTATACTGTGGAAACACCGCGACACCTCGGCCGACAACAATTTCCTCTACCGCGTCGAGGCTCCAGGGCAGATCGGATATGTCGGACTCTTCAACGGCGGCGACAGCCTCGTCACCGACGAAGCATGGGCAGGCATGAACGACGAAGGGTTCGCCATCATGAACACCGTGGCATACAACCTGCCCGAAAACGACCCGGACTTCGCCGACCGCGAGGGCTATGTCATGGCCAAGGCTCTCGCCTCATGCCGCACTGTCGATGACTTCGAGCGCCTGCTCGAACAGCTGCCCAAGCCTCTGGGCGTGCGCACAAATTTCGGAGTGCTCGATGCCGAGGGCAACGGCGCATACTTCGAGACCGACGACTACACATGGGAGCGATTCGACCTGTGCGACGCTCCGGGCGGTGTCCTCATCCGCACCAACTATGCCTACAGCGGCGAGCCTGACGCCGGCATGGGATACATCAGGCACGCCAATGCCGAGACTCTGCTGGCAGCACAGATCGAGACCGGCTCTATCACGCCGGCTTCGCTGACGGAGGGACTGAGCCGCTCGTTCTACAACTCTCTGACGGGATATGACGCTGCCGACAGCAGCGAGCGCTGGGCCGTAGACCAGGATTTCATCCCGCGCCACTCGTCGACGGCGTCTATTGCCATCGAAGGACTGAAAGCAGGCGAGACGCCCGACTCTATCATAATGTGGGCCAACGTGGCATATCCGCCGTGCTCGCACGTGGTCAAGGTGACGCTCACGGAGATACCTTACGAAGCGGGACCCAACGCACCCGAAGGCGCATACAGCCCTGCCGGACTCGAGGCCTCGCGCCTGAGGGAGTCGGTATTCCCTGTAAGCCGCGGCAGCGGACAGCGCTACATCGACCTCGACGCTGTCAGGAGCATCTCCGACGAGCAGTACGGCATCTCGCTCGAGAACTACTCCAAAGGCCGCTGAACTGACGGCGGCAGGCTCCCCGGAGCGCTGCCCCACGACGACGGCGACGGCCCCATCTCGAACTCCATTACGCCTCCGGCCACGATGTCGGAGTGCAGGATGTAGTTGCGGTAGTATGGCCGGCCGTTGAGTCGGGCCGACTGCACGTAGATGTCCTCGGGCGACGCGTTGCGGGCGATGATGGTGAACCGGCGCCCGTTCTGAAGGTCGATGCTGACCTCGTCCATCGACGGCGAGCCTATCATATACTGGTCCGACCCTGGGCAGACCGGATAGAAACCGATGGCTGCGAAGACATACCAGGCCGACATCTGACCGGCGTCATCGTTGCCCGACAGTCCGCCGGGGCTGTCGAGATACTCCGAGTCCATGATGTGCCGCACGCGCTGCTGCGTCTTCCACGGCTCGCCCGAGTAGTTGTGCATCCATGCCACCTGATGACAGGGTTCGTTGCCGTGCCAGTAGCGGCGGCAGGTAAACATCGAGTCAAGTTTCTGCACATAGACGTCGCGCCCTCCGATGTGCTCCATCAACCCGTAGGGGTCGTGAGGCACATACCACGTGTAGTGGCAGGGTGCACCCTCGGTTATATATGGCGCGAAGCTGAAAGGCCCGTCGCCCGGGTCGAAGCTGCCGTCGGCATGCCCCAGAGCCGCGGCCACGCGTGCCAGCACGAAGTCGTCGTAGGCATACTCGAGCGTGCGCGAGGTCTGCTCTCTCTTGTGATACGCCTCGCTGACGCTGTCCTCGAGGGGTATATATCCGTATTCGAGATACGACTCGAGCGCACGGCGGCCGACCACCCTGTCGGGCCTTGAGAACGAGCGCCTGCATCATCTCTCCGCTCTCGGCAGGAGCCGTAAGCACAAGCAGGGGGTGCAGGGCGCGGTATGTGTCGGGAACTGTCAAAAGTTTTTTCATGGTGGCGGCTGTTGTAGTCTGATTTTCAGGGCTGTAAAACAAAATACCCCGGACACAAATCTGTGCTCGGGGTATCTTTGGGTGCCCAGTGGGATTCGAACCCACGACCTTCGGAACCACAATCCGACGCTCTAACCAGCTGAACTATGGGCACCATTTTTAAAGGCACTGCAAAGGTACGCACTTTTTTTGAATCTGCAAGCGTTTGAGTAATTTTTTTTCGCCAAAAACGTAATTTTTTTCTAAACTAAAAAAATAGTTGAGAAAAATTTGGCTAACTAAAATATTAGTTATACATTTGTCGCATCAACTAAAACATTAGTTACGCTGATATGACACGTCCAAAGAACAAATACCCCCGTCTGACCGAGCGCGAGTCCGAGATAATGAAGCGCCTGTGGGAACATGGCCCGCTCTTCGTCCGCGAGCTTGTCGCCCTCTACCCCGACCCGCGCCCGCACGTCAACACCGTATCGACGACAGTCCGCATTCTCGAAGACAAAGGCTACGTCAGCCACGAAGCCGTCGGCGCATCGTTCCGCTACTACGCCGTGGCGCAGCCCGAGGACTTCGCCGGCCGCTCGCTGTCGGAAGTGATACGCAACTACTTCCGCGGCTCGGCAAGCGCCGCCGTCTCGGCTCTGGTCGACGAAGAGCGCATCACCGTCGACGAGCTAAGAGAGATAATAGATATGGTCGAACGCCGCAAGAACGAAGAGGAGGCACTTTGATGGGAGCTTTTGCAACATACACATTTACGGCGGGCGTCATACTGCTCTCGCTATACATTATATATAAGTGGCTGCTGGCCGACGACAATCAGCCGCGCTTCAACCGTGCAGTACTTCTGTCGATGTACGCCGTGGCATTCGTCCTGTATCCCCTCGTAAGCTTATGCCACGGTATGTCGGTCGGGACAGAGGGCGCCATCGGCCTTGAGTTGCCTGCTCTCGCCGGAACCGAAGCCGCCGCCGGCATCGCGTCGGCACCGTTATGGCCCCGCATAGTGCTGGGAGTCTATCTCACCGGATGTGCGGCAGTGACCGTATGGGCGCTGCTGATCGGACTCCGCCTCGCGCTGATAATAGCGCAGGGACGACGCGAGAAGCGCGACGGCTATACGCTGGTGCTGCTGGACCGCAGAGACATCGCCCCGTTCAGCTGGGGTCGCTTCGTGGTCATGAGCCGGGACGAAGACTCAGAGAGTGCCGACATGATTCTGTGTCACGAGCGGGCACACATACGCGCCGGTCACTTCATCGACCTGCTCATAGCCCAGGCCGTGTGCATACTGCTGTGGTACAATCCGGCATCATGGCTCATGCTGGCAGAGCTGAAGGACGTCCACGAGTACGAGGCCGACGAGCGTGTGCTTGGCTCGGGCGTCAATGCGCGCCAATATCAACTTCTACTAATAAAAAAGGCTGTCGGCATTAGATTCCCGTCGCTTGCCAACAGCCTGAATCACAGTAAACTTAAAAAACGTATCACTATGATGTAC
>JAICZO010000502.1 GCA_029057255.1 Muribaculaceae bacterium
CGACATACCCCATCACTATCGAGGAACTCGCCAACATCCCCGGCGTTGGCAACGGAAAGGCCCGTCGCTACGGCGAGGACTTCGTGAAACTCATCAAGACATACGTCATCGAGAACGAAATCGAGCGCCCCGAGGATCTCAGAGTGCGCACAGTGGCAAACAAGAGCAAGCTCAAAATCTCTATCATCCAGGCCATTGACCGCAAAATCGACCTCAACGAAATAGCATTCAGCAACGGCATCGACTTTGACAGACTCCTTGACGAAATCGAGGGTATCGTGAACGCCGGCACACGCCTGAATCTGGCCTACTTCATCGACGAACTTATTGACCCCGAAGATCAGGAAGAGATATTCGACTATTTCCGCGGAAGCAACTCCGACAGCCTCAACGACGCCTACAAGGAGCTTTGCCCTGACTTCAACGAAGACGAGATTCGCCTCGTCAGAATAAAATTCCTGTCCGACCTGGGCAACTGACATCATGACCCACAAGCAACTCTACACACTATATGCAGGCATAAGGGGGCACGAGCCAGAGTCTGTCGAGGAACTGCCCTCCTCCGGCTCCAACCGCCGCTATTTCCGACTCAGCGCCGCCGATGGCTCCGAACCGCTGATCGGAGTTATCGGCACATCGCCGCAAGAGAACAAGGCGTTCATATACATGGCACGCCATTTCGCCTCGAAAGGCATCCCCGTGCCCGAAGTCCTCGCCGTGAGCGACGACTCTATGACATACCTGCAGACCGACCTCGGCAACACGCTCCTCTTCAACGAGATAGAGAAAGGTCGCCTGACCCGTAGCTTCTCAAGCCACGAGAAGGAGATTCTCGCGCACACCATAAGCCTGCTGCCCGACATACAGTTTGCCGGAGCCGAAGGCATGGACTTCTCGGTCTGCTACCCCGCGGTCGAGTTCGACAGCCGCTCGATAATGTGGGACCTGAACTACTTCAAGTACTGCTTCCTCAAGGCGACAGGTCTCGAATTCGAGGAAAACCGTCTCGAAGACGACTTCAACGCAATGGCCGGCGTGCTCATGCAGTCTGCCGGACGCGACACCTTCATGTACCGCGACTTCCAGAGCCG
>JAICZO010000503.1 GCA_029057255.1 Muribaculaceae bacterium
TGACTTCGGAATAAAGGACGCCATCGACATACTGCTGTTTGCCGTCCTGCTGTTTTATATCTACCGGCTCATGAAGGAGTCCGGCACGATAAACATTTTCTACGGCGTGCTTGCCTTCATCGTTGTGTGGGTGCTCGCGTCGGAGATTTTCGCCATGCGTCTTATCGGCACCATCCTCGACAGGTTCATGGCCATCGGCCTTATAATCCTCGTCATCCTCTTCCAGGAGCCTATAAAGCGCTTTCTTGTCGAGCTTGGCTCGCACAGGCGGTGGAAGTTTCTGAGCAAGCTCTTCCATCACCACAAGGAGGAGCTTGACGCCGAGTCGCTGGCGTGGGTCATGCCTATCGTCTACGCCTGCATGAGCATGGCCAAGAGCAAGACAGGCGCGCTGATAGTGATAGAGCAGAGCATACCGCTCGACAGCTATGCCGCGTCGGGCGATGCCATCGACGCCAATGTCAATACCCGCCTTATAGAGAATATATTCTTCAAGAACTCGCCTCTGCATGACGGCGCCATGATAATAGCCCGCAACCGCATAGAGGCCGCCGGCTGTATATTGCCCGTGAGCCACGACAGCGATGTGCCCCGCACGCTCGGTCTGCGACACCGCTCGGCGCTGGGCATAGCGCAGGCCACCGACGCCGTGGCTGTGGTAGTGTCGGAGGAGACCGGCAACATATCAATGGCTCACCGCGGAAAGCTGACGACGCGCGTCAGCTCCACTGAGCTTGAGCATCGCCTCAACGCTATCGCCATCACGGCTGCGAAGTAGGCCTAAGGGCAGTCAGGGAGCAGGCCCGCAAGCTCCGTGTCGGACGGGTTGATGGCTATTATTCGGCCTTCCGGGCTGATGAGTACCGAGCCGTATCCGTTGTCAAGCCCGTAGTTGTCGACAATGGCACGTGCCGTGTCGCCCGCGACGTGGTACTGGTCGGCCGGGCACAGGCTGTCAAGCCGCACTATCTCTCTGAAAAGCTTTTCCGATTCATCGAAGTTCACCCCGACAAGCTCAAGGCCGACGTCGGGGTTGCGTCTTTTCCATGCTCTGTACTCGTTGACGGCCTGCCGCGATGCCGCGTCGGTCGACGACCAGAAATTCAGCAGCACGTAGCGGCCGCGCATGCGGTCGAGGGTTATCATGCTGTCGGCACGCCCTACCGACAGCGCGGGGGCTGCGTGCCCCAGTGCCGTACGATAGCGGGAATCGGCGTAGCCGCCGGCAAAGAGGAGCACGCCTATAAAAAGAGCTACGATGAAGAATGTCTTTTTCATGGGTGTTATCCTTTCTTTATTATAGAATAACACCCGGGGAAGCTCAAGGTTTGTGGGGCGTCACCGTTTGATGTATGTGCGTCGTACGCGCGGTGCCACCGACGTAAGTATCTCGTATGGTATTGTGCCGAGTTTTGCGGCAACGGTCTCGACGGGCATCGCCTTGCCGAAAATCTCGACCTTGTCGCCTATGCGCACGTCGGGCACGGCGCTGACGTCAATCATGCACAGGTCCATGCAGATGTTGCCTATCGTGGGACACTCGACGCCGTTGACGACGAAGGATGTGCCTCCGTTGCTGAGGCGCCTGTTGACACCGTCGGCGTAGCCTACGGGCACAGTCGCGATGAGGCTGTCGGCACCGACGGTGTGGCCTTTGCAGCCATAGCCTATAGGCGTGCCATCGGGCCAGTGCTTGAGCGATATTATCCGCGACCTGAAGGTGGCCACGGGCTGCAGCCCTGCTGCCTCGGGGCCTTCGAAGGGCGAGATTCCGTATAGCCCGATGCCCAGTCGCGCCATCTCGTATCCGCCGGCCGAGGCGAAGCGCATCATGCCTGCTGTGTTGAGGATATGCCGCAGGAAGGGGTGGCCGAGGCGTGTCTCTATCTCGGCGGCGAGGCTGTGGAAGGTGTCGATCTGGCTCTGTGTATAGCTGTCCATGTCGAGGCAGTCGGCCGTCGCCAGATGCGAGAACACCGAGCGTACTCTCACTGCCGTTGTCTGGCGCAGCAGCGGATAGATGCACTCGAGCTGCCCGGCGGTGAAGCCGACGCGGTGCATGCCCGTGTCGAGTTTGATGTGGACGGGGTAGGCGCTGACTCCGTAGGCTTCGGCCTCGTCGATAAGGCGTCGCAACTCCTCCTCGGAGAACACTGCCGGCTCGAGATTGTTGTCGAAGAGCGCGCGGTAGCGGTTGGTGACAGGGTTGAGCACCATGACGGGTGTGGTGATGCCGGCTTCGCGCAGAGCTATGCCTTCTTCGATGACGGCGACGGCGAGATATGCGGCGCCGTGGCTCTGCAGGGTCTTGCCTATCTCTACGGAGCCCAGACCGTAGGCCGACGCTTTGACCATAGCGACGATGCCCGTGCCCGCAGGCACGAGGCTGCGGTAGTGGTTGTAGTTGTGGATGACAGCGTCGAGGTCGACTTCGAGCACGGTGTCGTGGCCGGCGGCCTCCATCTCGCGCGCTACAGTCTCGAGAGCACCTTCCCTGCTGCCGAACAGCAGTATGCGGCTGTCGCGATACATCTTGCCCTGCGGGTAGTCCGACATCCGGCTC
>JAICZO010000504.1 GCA_029057255.1 Muribaculaceae bacterium
ACATAGTAGGTGGGAGTCTTGGGCTTTTCGGGGTCGATGATTTCGGCTTCGTCGTCGCCTACCTGCTCGGGACGGAATACGCCGTTGCCGAGGGTGACGAGCTTGGTGACGTTCACGCGGTAGCTGTGGTTGCGGACAACACCCCACTGGCCTTCAACTGCATCCTCACCCTTGGGGTTGTTGAGGTGCTCCAGGGGAATGGGATATACCATAGCGCCGTTGTTGTAGGCAATAGCCTTGAAGTTGCCGTTGTCGTCGGTGGTAGCGGCGAGGAGAGCGGCGTTGATAGTGCTGGCGGCTACTTCGGTAGCGGGGTAGGTTGTGGTTATCACGGTGTGCTCGCCAGATGCGTCGGTGTACTTGTAGGTTACTTCGACGGGTTCGCCGAGGGTGTAGAATGTCTTGTCGGTGGCGAGCTGTACGTCTACGGTGCCGAGGCCGTCGCCTGCGCTTACGAGATCGACATCCTTGGTCCAGTTGCCTTCTTCATCCTGGCTGTAGGTGAGCTGGGTGTAGTTGTAGAGGGGCACATCGTTGCCGTCTTTGTCCTTGCCGACAATCTGCTGGCCGTCTTCGCCGAGTTTGGGAGTGCGGCTGTAGTACTTGAGGTTGAGGCGACGGAGAACGTACTGGCTGAAGTCATCCTTGTAGTAGTTCGAGCCAAGGTAGTTGACCATGTATACGTCGTTGCCGTTCTTGTCGCAGACGCGGGCCTTGAGGATGACGGTTGTTGCGTGCTGGGGCGAGGGTACGCCATCGGTAGAGATGTTGCCGACGTTGTTGGTGTTCTCGGCGCAGTAAACGATAGAGCTGTTGGTGGCGCCTACACCGATGATTTCGTCAAGAGTGCCGTATGTGTGCTTGATGTCGAGCATGCTCTTGAGCTCGTCGCCGCTCTTGCCGTATGTCCAGGCCTTGCCCCAGTAGCTGCGGTGGTACTCGCTGTCGTTCCACTCGTTCCAGTTCTTGCGGATTTCCCAGTTGCCGCCGAAGTCATCGGTGATGTCGAGGCCTTTGATGTCTTTGACCAGGAGCGACTGCTTGGCTGTGGCGCTGAGTTCCCAGCCGAGGAGCTCAACATAGAGCTTTGTGTCGGCTACGTTGCCGCCGCCTTCGCCGCCGTTGTCGCTACCGCCGACAGTTGCGTCGAGCTCGTAGATTGTGCCGGTCTTGCCGTCTTTGGTGTATGTTGTGGAGGGGTTCGAGAGGTTGGCGAACACCTGCACGCGGGCTGCGAGACGCTCTACGTAGATTTCTACTGCAGTTGCGTCTTCGTGGTTGGGCTGCTTTTCGTAGAAGTCGCTTGCTTCAAGCACTGTCGCGAAGTAGTAGGGCGAGAGGCCGTCGCGTACGTTCGACGTGTCTTCAGCTGTGTTGACAAAGCTCGATGTGGTCATGGTGAAGTTGCCGGTCTGCTTGCCGTCGACGATGTCGCCGTCGCGGAGTGCTGTCACGAGCTGTGTCTTCATCAGGTCGAGTGTGGCGGCGGGGGTGAAGCCCTCAGCCTGGTTGAGGACTGTCACAACGTAGCGGGGGAGACCCTTGGCGGTAAGACCCTCGAGGATGATGGTGTTCTTGCCGAATACGTTGACGTTCTCGGTGGGATCCTGGTCGTCTTTAAGCCACTTGTGCGACTCGTACATGTAGTTGCCCTTATCGTCGTAGAAGTAGAAGTAGGCGTCGGTGACTTCGTTTTCGATCTCTTCGCCGAATTCGTAGTACTTGTCGGTGGCTGCGTCGCCTTCACCCTCGGTGATGGAGCCTGCGGCACGAGAGCCGTCGGCTGTGATGTTGACGTTGAGGTATGCAACATCGCCCGAGATGCCGCCGTTGTCGGGGGCAGGTGCGGGTTCGTCGTTAGAGCAGGATGCGAGTCCTACAACGGCGAGGCCTAAGAGGAGTTTGGAAATGTTGTTCATAACAGTTGTTTGAGTTGTTATTAATTAATGATTGTTTATTGTTGCGTTTTCTTGCCTTATATATAATAAGGTGTATTATTGCTCGTCTTCGGGGCGGGTGCGCTCGGCCGTGATGGTCACGGGGTGATAGTCGCGGATGGCGCTTATCTGGCGCAGATAGGCCTCGGCCTGGGGGATGCCGGCGTCGCGCGCCGACGTGAAGCGGCTGACTGCTTCCTGCCAGCTCTGGCGCTTGGCAGCGAGTATGCCGCGGGCAAAGTCGGCCTGAGGTGAGTGGCCTGCCTTGTTGAGATGCTCCTGCGCCTCGGTGAGGCGGCCTTCCATAAGGTCGGCGTTGGCGGCGTTAAGGTTGAGCATGGCGTCGTCGGGGTATACTTCGACGGCCTTCTCCATCACCTGCAGGTATTTGGGCGAGCCTTCGTCGTACTGCGCCGCGATGGTGTAGAAGTCGACGGGGCGCAGGCGTGTGGGGTCGCTCGCATACACGCGGTTAAGCTCGGCAAGGTCGGTGTAGACCTTGATGCGGTACTTGACGGTGTAGTCGGAGTGGCGCAGCCAGGGGTAGATTTCCTTGAGCATCACGCGGTAGTCCTGCGGGAAGCGGGTCTTGATGGCCATTTCCTTGGCGTCGAAGCCGAGGGGGCCGTCGATGATGTCGAGAATCTCGGTGCGGTGCTCGATGTTGTAGTCGAGCGAGTCGGTGATGTAGTTGCGCAGACCGCCCCAGTCCTCGGGGTCATACGATGTGGTGATGATGCCGTCGGCAAAGTGGTACTGGTTGCGCACGTAGTTGGCGAGCGTGGCCGTACGACCCTGTGCGAGCTTGGTGTTGTGCGCATAGGTGGCTTCGGGCGACGCATAGCCCTTGATGTGCACGCCTGTGATGACGGCGTCGCTGTCCTGGCGCACATAGTCGATCGAGTTGAGAATCTTGGCGATCTCGCGGCGGTTGACCATGTAGTCGGGCTTCAGCTCGGTGCGGTCGACAACGAAGGAGACGAAGGCGCGGCCCTCGATGTTCTTCTCGACGGGCTTGTCGTCGACAGGCGGCGCGAAGACGAAGTCAAGGTGCATCGCCGGGCGCTCTGTCTCGATGACGGCAAGCTCGGTGTTGCCCCACTGGGTGGCGCCGGGCACAAGATTGGCGGGGTTGCAGCATGTGGCAGCCTCCTGTCGCATCTCGACGGTGCTGTGTCCCATCCATTTCTCGAAGGGAACGGTCTCGGTGATGTGTGCGAAGCCGTCCTTGCCGGCACGGTAGATATAGTGGTCGCCCTTGTCGAGCAGTCCCTGACGGAGATAGTAGTAGTAGCGGTTGCGTCCGCAGATGGTGATCGGAGCCAGCTCGGCGGTCTCCTCGCCGTCAGCGCTGATGATGACGGGCGTGAGTATCGTCTCCTGGTCGCGGCCGAGCTTGATTTCTTTGAGGCGGAGGTCGATGTTGACCGAGAGGGTGGAGTCGCGCTCGTTGACATCGACGTCGACGTCATACACTTTAAACGCCGGGGTAGCTGCTGAGGCTCCCAGGGCAAGCAGCGCGCATGCTGCGATTGATTGGATGTATCTTTTCATAGCCTGCTTGGGTCGTTTAGAATGCATATATGATGTTAAGGGCGGCTTTGGTCGGACCTACATAGTTGTGGGGCACGCCGCTGCGTACTTTCTTGCCGCAGTTGGCGCAGTTGTACACATCCGACATGGTATAGATCCATCCTATGCCGATTTCGGCCTCAAGGTTCCAGTGGCGGTCGAGAATCCACGAGTAGCCGTAGGCGATGCCGGCGCCGGCCATCCAGCCCTGAAAGCGCTGGTCGCTGAGCTTGCTGAAGTCCGTACCCAGGAATTTGATGTTGTTGTCAAGGTTGCCGAAGTTGTATTGGCCGCCGATGGCGTGTGCGCCCACAAAGTGGCCGCTGAAGCGCTGGCAGAACCAGTAGCGGACTTCCGGCTGCACGTGCCACTGCTTCCAGCGGCGGTCGTTGACTGTCCATGCGTTGAGTGTGCCGGAG
>JAICZO010000505.1 GCA_029057255.1 Muribaculaceae bacterium
CTTCAAGGACGCCGACGGCCACTCCCGCGTAACGCATCTCGCGTTCCGACGCCTCAACGACGCCGGCACGTCGATGCTGACATCGGAGTACACAGCCGAGCAGATGGAGAAATTCGCCACCGACGATGCCGCCACTTACCACGGCACCCACACGATGGGCATCATGGCAGGCGGATACCGCTCCGACGTGAAACTCCCGCAGGCATCGGGCCTCAAGGGTGAAATCAGCATCTCCGACAGCAAGAACCCCTACTACGGTGTCGCCACCGACGCCGACATCGTGGCATCGTGCGGCACGCTGCAGGATGCGTTCATAGCAATGGGCGTGAGCGCGATGCTCGACTATGCCTACGCCGAGCACAAGCCCATCGTGATAAACCTGTCGTTAGGCAGCAACCTCGGTCCCCACAACGGCGACGGCATGCTCTCGCAGTATCTCACCCAGGAGTCGCCCTACGCCATCTTCTGCATCTCGGCAGGCAACGAAGGCGACATGCCCCTGCACATCCGCAAGACATTCACCGAAGGCGACACCGAGCTTCAGACATTCATCCGCCCCAGCTACTACACTGCCGCACAGCAGAATATCCGCAGCGGCTCGATAAACATCTACTCGGCCGACGAGACAGAGTTCGACGTCCAGGGCGTAGTATTCAACACCGCCCGCAAGCGTGTGGCGTTCCGCATGCCCATCACAGGCAACACCGAGGGCATCCCCAGCTACTGGGTCAGCGATGCAGGTTTCGGCGACGGCACAGTGACACCCGCCTTCGCCAAGGCCTTCGACGGATACTTCGGCCTCGGCTCGATGATCGACGAACTCGACTTCGGCGACGCCACCACCGACAAGGACGTACACAACCGTTTCTACGCCCTGCTCGACTATATGGTGCGCGACAACGCCGAGACTAATGCCGACGGCAACTACCTGATAGGCTTCACCGTTACAGGCAAGCCCGGACAGACCATTGACGTATACTGCGACGGCATGACTACCGACCTGTCGGGCTACGGCTACGAAGGCTGGACCGACGGCAGCCTCAACGGCACCATCAGCGACCTTGCCACTACAAAGAACTGCGTCATCGTAGGCAGCTACGACACCCGCGACAACTGGCTGTCGCTCGACGGCAACGCCTATGGCTTCGAGGGGCTGTTCAAGGACGGCACCATCAGCGAGTTCTCGTCGTTCGGCACGACTCTCGACGGCCGCAACCTGCCCCACATCTGCGCACCCGGTGCCACTATCATATCATCGACAAGCACGCCCTTCGTCATCAATGCAGGCAACGGCATCGGCCCGGCATATCTCAACGCCTCGGCCGTCAACGGCGACCGCACCGACTACTGGGAGCAGATGGCAGGCACGTCGATGGCATCGCCTCTCGTGGCAGGCTCGATAGCCCTCTGGCTCGAGGCTGACCACACACTGACCTCCGAAGAAGTTATCGACATCATCACCCGCACAGCCACTGTCGACGACGACGTGCGCACCACCGGAGACCCCGTGCAGTGGGGCGCCGGCAAGTTCAACGCCTACGAGGGCCTCAAGGCTGTCCTCAATATAAGCGGACTCGCCAACGTGAAGGCCGACGGCAGCGACGCCGTAATATCGTCTGCGGGCGACCGCCGCTACAAGGTGCTGCTCCCCGGTGCCGAAGGCGTAAGCGTGAACGTATTCGACACCACAGGCCGCACTGTCGCCTCGGCATCCTCGACCGACGGCGAAACGGAAGTAAGCCTCACCGGCGTAGCGTCGGGTGTATATATCTTCAGCGTTAACGGCAAAGCCTCGAAGGTAGCTGTCCGCTGACATTTGCAAGCAACTTTAACCAAAACAAGACTATGAATCAATCATACATAAAAGGCGCATTTGCAGCCGTGGCTCTGCTCGCTTGTCAGACTACATTCGCGCAGGATGCGGCAGAAGAGCCCATTATAACATTCAAGACATCAATCTACGAGACCTACGGCCCGTCGAACGCCTTTCACTTCGTAATCGGCGGCAGCGGCAACGGATACATCGACGTCGACTGCGGCTTCGGAATGGTGGAGTACGAACTCAAAGAAGCTGAGTTCAGCTCATCGTCGGGCGCCATAACCGCCACCACGGTGACATGTAACGTCAGCAAGGAAGGCATCGTGCGCGTATACGGCGACGCATCGGTTATCGACTACTTCGACGCCGAGGGCTGCTACATATCGAGCATCGACATAGCTCAGCTCAAAAACCTCGAGATACTCAATCTGCAGCACAACGAGCTTAAGGGCCTCGACCTGACGGGCTACAACAAACTGCAGGCTGCCTACCTTGCCGACATCCCCTACAGGAAGGAGAATCGTCTGGTCGTTGGCCCCGACAAACGCGACCTTGCTC
>JAICZO010000506.1 GCA_029057255.1 Muribaculaceae bacterium
GTCGTACTTGCGACCCTCGACAGTGTTGATGCCCCAGTATCCGTTATTGGAGAATCCGTCGCCGGGCTGGTTGAAAGTCACTTCGAGCGCACTTGCGTTGTTGGGCAGGAGATTGTCGTGGACGAGCGCATAGCCGGCCTTGCCCACCTTGGTCCATGTCTCGGGGTTGTTGGCGTTGTCTTCGAAGGAGCGGTTGCGCAGCAGCTCGGCATAGAGGCCGCCGTCGCCGGCGTGGTTGATTTCCTCGTAGAATATGCCGTAGTGCAGGTCGCCTATTGCAGGGCCGCGCTTGCCGAGGTCGATATTGACTCCCACTTGTGCCTGAGCGGCGAAGGCGAGCGCCGACAGTCCCAGCAGATAAGTCTTACTGTTAAACTTCATGTTGGTGAGTAGATAATGGTTTGATAATTCAGGTAGGTAGAAAAAAGGTCGAAGACTGTTGTCCGGCAATAACGGGCAAGGCCTTCGACCTTTATAGTCATTGATTCAGACCGAAGTCTGCCTCAGTATTTTACTTGCGGATGTAAACCTTCTTGCCGCCCTTGATGTAGAGACCGGCTTCGGGGTTGACTACACGACGGCCTGCGAGGTCGAAGATAGCTTCGTCGTCAGCTTCTGCGTCGACAGCGATGTTCTCGACACCGGTGGTAGTCGCAAGCTGTACGAGACGGAAGTTGGTGAAGCTGTGCCACTGCTTGGAAGTCTTCGAAGCGGCGCATACAGCGAATGTGAGGTCGCCGCCTGCGTGGTCGAAGTCGTAGTTGTGGTCCGCCCAGCCGCGGCCGAAGTGAGCTTCAGCAGCAGCGCCGTTCTTGCTCAGGTCAACGCCTGCGCCGAGGTTGTTGTCGTCCTTGGGCATCTCGCCAACGCAGAGACGGAACCAGCGGAGGTTCTCGGAGCCGCGGGCGAAGACAGAGATACGATACTTACCGGCGGGCACGTCGGCAATAGTCTGCTCGTAGCGCGAAGTCCAGTCGTTGCCACCCCAGTTGCCGCCGTCGAAGTAGTTGTGGTTGACACCTTCGTGGTCGGTAGCGGGCTCGAAGTTGCCGGCGCTGGTGGTCATAACAGAAATCTTGCTGTTGCCGTCAGCCTGTGCGGCTGTCCAGCCTTCGGCAGCCTCAGCCTTGGCGTTCTTGATGAGGCTTGTCATGTTGACAGCACCCTCGACACCTTCGGCGAGCGAGTGGCTGTGGAGAATTGCGCGGTAAGCTACCACGAAGGCTTCGGCTCCGGCCTCTGCATCGTCAGCGTTAAAGGGAGCTTCGATGTCGAGGAGAGCCTCGAGAGCAGCATCCGATGCGTCGGTGCACGATTCGGCGATAGCGTATGCCTTTTCTTCAGCAGCCACAAACTTGTTGTAGGCAGGTACAGCGGCTACGAAAGCTTCGAGAGCAGCCTTGAGTTCGGCAGTAGCTTCGATATACTCTTCGTCGGTAGAGGGAGCGATTTCGGGATTTGCGAGTTCGTAGAGATTCTCGAATTCTTCACCCATCACAGCTTCATACTCCTCGTTTTCGAGAGCAGCGAGAGCAGCTTCGAGAGCAGCCTCGTAAGCGTCGCGGTTGGGGTTCTCGATGTCACCGATCTTTGTGAGACGGAAGTTGGTGAAGCCCTGCCACTGGTATTGTTTATTGGTATTAGCCTGCACAGAAATCAGGAGCTCGCCTGTCGAAGTGAAGTCAAGCACGTGCTCGTTGTAGCTGTTGGCATAGTGAGCATCCTCGAGATCTACGCCCTTGTGGGTGAGGTCCACCTGAGTTGTCTCGTTGTTGTTGAGGCGGAGACGGAACCAGCGGAGATTCTCCGAAGCGCGGGCCATGACAGCGATGCGGTACTTGCCGGCGGGGAGGTCCTTTACAGTCTGCTCGAAGCGGGTTGTCCAGTCGCTACCGCCCCAGTTGCCACCGTCGAAGTATTTGTATTCGCCCTTGCTGTCGGCTGCTTTCTCAGCGTCTTTGACAGCGAGGCTTGCGCCGCCGTCCTTCTGAGCGAGAGTCCAGCCGTTGAGACCGTCCTCAGCCTTGGGGTTGACGATGTAGCGTGTGCAGTCCACGCGACCCTCAACACCTTCGGCGATAGCGTCGCTCTCGACAGCGAGACGATAAGCATCGAGCACGGTGCGGAATGCTGTTGTTGCTTCTGCAGCAGTCTTGGGAGCGGCAGCGAGAGTAGCCTCTACAGCGTTGTTGGCAGCTTCGGTAGCAAGGCTTGTTGCGAGGAATGCCTCAACCTTTGCAGCGATAGCAGCGTATTTGTTGTAAGCAGCCTTGGCGCCCTTGAATGCCTCAACGGCAGCGTTGAGCTCGGCCGATGTTACGTCAGCCTTGGCGAGAGCTGCAACGAGGTCGGTGCGCTCGTTGCCGGTAACGTTTACAAACTCTTCATCGTCGAGGGCAGCCTGTGCGGCAGTCTTTGCTGCATCGAGAGCCTCGTCCTCAGCCACTTCGCGGGCGAGAGACTTAATCTGAATGGTGTGCCAGTTGGTCTGCTCGCCTACAAGCATCTTCAGACCCATCTTGAGCGTGCCGTCGGTAACATTGACAACGGCGGTATATTCTTCGGGGTTGGTCCCCTCATAGGTATTCTGCTTGCGAGCCTCGACAGGGACTTCCACTTCGTTGGCGAAGAAAGCGACAACTTCCATGCTTGTTCCTTCAAGCGGGCACTTGTTCCACGCGTTGAACGAGCGGGCAAAGACTGTCACATGATACTTGCCGTTCTCTACAGCGACGGTCTGCACCAGAGGTGTGTTGCCTGCGGGGAAGTCAGCCTTGTTGTCTGAGTAGCGCTCTACCATATTTACAGAGCGGCCGTCAGCGGTTGTGACAGTGCAGGCATTGTATACTCCGCCACCATTCCAGGCTGCCTTATCGGTCTTCACCAGATTTGTGCAGTCGACGGTAGCGACGTCAGCAGCCCATACAGATGCTGTGAACGCCATTGCAGCCACTGCAGCAATAGTTCTGAATTTAAGCATTGTAGTTTTTATTAATTAAGGTTATTGATTAAAACGGTTATGAAAAGTGAAATCCGGGCCGGCTTCAGCGTCACGCTTCAGCCGGACCGGTATGTCGTAGTATTACTTGCGGATGAATACCTTCTTGCCGCCTACGATGTAGATGCCGTTGCCGGGGTTCTCTACACGACGGCCGAAGAGGTCGTAAACGGTTTCGTCGGCGGCTGCTTCAACGCGCACTGCCTCGAGACCCGATTCCTTGGCGTCAAGAGCGGCGAGGCGGAAGTATGTGAAGCTCTGCCACTGATACTGCTCGACTGCTGCAGCCACCACGGCGATGCGGAGCTTGCCGCCTTCGTGCTCTACGTCGAGGCTGTAGTTTGACCAGCCGTGCTCGAACTGGGCAGCGTCGCCGGTACCGTTATGTACGGGGGTAACCGACTGAGTGCCGGCCTGGAAGGAGAATTCGGTGAGCTTCTCGGAGCCACGGGCGAGGACTGACACGCGGTACTTGCCTTTGGGGAGCTCTACTTCCTGGTATACGTTTGTGCTCCAGTCGGTGCCGTTCCAGTTGCCGCCGTCGAAGTAGCCTATGCGCGAGCCGTCGGCCATGACGGGCATCTCGTTCTCGCGGTTGTCATAGACGATGTTGGCGCCGGTGGAGTTCTCCTGAGTCCAGCCTTCTACGTTCTCTGTGGGGAGAGCGTTGACGATAAGCGACGAGAGGTCCTTCGATGTAGCGAGACCTTCGGCGAGCGAGTTGCTGATGATGACGGTACGTGCAGCCTTGATAATCTCGGCGGCGGCGGCGGCAGCAGCTTCGGGTGTCTGCGGGTTGGCGTTCTTGGCGGCAGCGAGAGCGTCAAGCGATGCCTTGGAAGCGTCAGTGCAACCTTCGGTCATGGTCTCGTTGACGGCATCCATGAATGCCGAGTATGAGGGAACGGCGGCAAGGAATGCCTTGTAAGCCGAGAGGATGGCAGCGAGGTCTTCGCCCTTGACGGC
>JAICZO010000507.1 GCA_029057255.1 Muribaculaceae bacterium
TCCGCTTGTTTCGGTCACAATGCAACCGCATTGCTCCCTCACTGCGCGAACACATCTGCACGACGCTTGACCGCCCCGGCGTTAACAAATATTGGGGAACGGGGTCTTAGACCTCGTCGGCCGGACGCCTTGTGTTGCGGCCGCGGCAGAACTCTGTCGGCGTAAGGCCGGTGACAGTCTTGAACTGGCGCGACAGGTGCGCGCCGCTGGAGTAGCCCGTAATGTCGGCTATCTCGTCGAGAGTCGACTGTCCGCAGAGCAGCAGCTCCTTGACGCGCTCCACTTTCTGAGCTATGTGATACTTCTCTATAGTCCGCCCCTCGATCTGCGAGAAGAGGCGGCTTACCGTGTCGTAGGGCATGCCGAGCTGCTCTTCGATACATGCCGACAGCTTGAGGCGGCACTCGGCCTCGTTGCGGACGTGGTGCAGGACTGCGTGCTTGACTTTCTCCACTATGGCTTGTTCGGGACTGTCGATGCGCTCGAATCCGAGAGCGTCGAGTTCGGTGTCGAGGGCCCGTAGCTGCGACATGGTTATCTCGCCCGGCACTGTCGCCTCGCCGAGGCCGATGTGCGTGTAGGCAATGCCGAGTTTCTCGAGGGCGCCGGCGAGAGCGCTCACGCAGTGGCGGCAGACCATATTCTTTATCTTGAGTTGCGTCATGCCTTGTAACGATAGTGTAGGATGAATAGCGCCGCTGCTCCGAGCGCCGCACAGGGAATGCCGACCAGAGCGGGAGAGGCGATGCCGAGACCCATATTGATGGCCGCTCCGCCGAGAGCCGCCGCCATAGCGTTCGACACGTTGAAAGCTATCTGTATGCCGGCGCCGCCGAGCATCTCGCCGCCCTTGGCATAGCGCACGATGAGGTACTGGAGCGGGCCGCCGATGCCGAAGAGGCAGCCCGTGGCGACGAATGTCAGTGCCACAAGAGCCAAGGCATGCCCCGAAAGCAGGTATATGCACGGCATGATGACAATGACGAGCGCTGCTATCCATGCCGTCACCAGAGAGGCCGGGAAGCGGTCGGCGAGCTTGCCGGCCGCGATGTTTCCGACGACCATGCCGAGCCCGGCCGCCATCATGACCCATGTCATGGCAGCCGACGAGACATGTGCCACGTCCGACATGATAGGGTCGATGTAGCTGAAGTAGGTGTAGACGCTTGCCTGCCCGAGGAACACGCCGGCGTAGATGAGCCACGGCCGCGGATTGCGCAGGAAGGCGAACTGTCCTTTCAGACCCGTGTCGGGAATGGGGGCGAGGACGGGCACCCATGCCCTGATGCCGGCAAACGCGAGCGCGCCGGCGAGCGACACTATGCCGAAGGC
>JAICZO010000508.1 GCA_029057255.1 Muribaculaceae bacterium
GTGGTAGATGTGCGGGGCGGGGCGGTAGTAGAGGCGGGAGAATCCGGCATCGGCATAGTGGCGGGCCATAAGCTCCCATATCTCCATCATGGCCGGCATGTCGGCGCGCGCTGTCATCAGCCATCCGCCGAATGTGAGGCCGCGGTGGCTCGACACTGTCGTGCCGTCGTCGCTTCGGTGTGCGGGCAGGACGGCTACTATGCGTCCGCGGCCGTCGATTGCCATGAGCGAGCAGTCGGCGAAGCGGTCGCTGTGGTAGTCCATGTATCGCCTCAGATGCTGGAAGATGCCGTTGCGCGATGCTTCGACGGCGCTGTCCCAGAGGCGGGAGCAGTCTGGTGTGTAGGGTACTACTTCCATCGTCGGTCACGCGTTGCCCACTCCGATAGAGTGCAGTTTCAGGCCGTGCGGGCCGATGTCGGACTTGCGGTATATGTTTCGCCCGTCGACGATGTCGGTGCCGCGCATGGTCTTTGCCACTACGGCCCACGAGGGCAGGCGGAACTGCTTCCACTCTGTCAGCAGTGCCAGTGCGTCGGCGTCGACGAGAGCCTCGTACATGTCGGAGGCATACTCGACGATGTCGCCCATGCGGCGACGGCATTCGTCCATGGCCACGGGGTCGTAGACGGTCACGGCGGCGCCTGCTCTGACAAGCGCGTCGATGACTTCGAGCGACGGGGCGCAGCGCATGTCGTCGGTCTCGGGCTTGAAGGCGAGTCCCCACAGGGCTATGCGTCGCCCGGCGAGGCTGTCGCCGAAGATTGCGGCAAGCTTGCGGAAGACGATGGTCTTCTGCGCCTCGTTGACATCCTCGACGGCGCGGATGACGTTCATCGGCACGCCGTGCTGCTCGCCGGTGCGGATGAGAGCCCTTACGTCCTTGGGGAAGCACGAGCCGCCGTAGCCGCAGCCGGGGTAGAGGAACTTGCCGCCTATGCGTGCGTCGGCACCGATGGCGGTGCGCACGCAGTTGACGTCGGCGCCCACTTTCTCGCAGAGGTTGGCTATCTCGTTGATGAAGGATATGCGTGTGGCGAGCATGGCGTTGGCGGCATACTTGGTCATCTCGGCCGACGGCAGGTCCATGAACATGACTCTGAAGTTGTTGAGCAGGAAGGGGCGGTAGAGCCTCTCCATGAGCCGGCGTCCGCGCTCGCTCTCGATGCCGATGACGACGCGGTCGGGCGACATGAAGTCTTTGATGGCTGCGCCTTCCTTGAGGAACTCGGGGTTGGATGCCAGCTCGAAGGGGGTGTCGGGGCAGCCTCTCGCTGCGAGCTGTGCCTTGATTTCGGCACGCACCAGCTCGGATGTGCCCACCGGCACTGTCGACTTGGTGACGAAGAGTGTGTACCCCTTCAGGCAGCGGCCGAAGTCGCGTGCCACTGCGAGCACATGGCTGAGGTCGGCCGAGCCGTCCTCGTCGGCGGGGGTGCCGACGGCGCAGAACACTATCTCGACCTTGTCGATGACGTCGGCGAGGTCTGTCTCGAAGTGCAGCCTTCCGGCGGCGGCGTTGCGGCTCACCAGCTCGGCGAGCCCCGGCTCGTAGATGGGTATCTGACCGTCGCGCAGGCGGCTTATTTTGTCATGGTCGATGTCGACGCAGGTCACGTCGACGCCGACTTCCGAGAAGCAGGCGCCGGAGACGAGTCCGACATAGCCGGTTCCGACTATAGCTACGTTCATTTTTGCTCAAGGGGTTTGGGGTCGGTGCCGCCGCCTGTCAGAATCATGCTGAGGGGGCGGATCGACGACAGTATGTAATCTATAAGTAGCACCACGGCGATTATCACGGCAGCACATACGGCCGAGAAGAATATGGTGGGAACGAGGGCTTTGCCCGTCGCGACAATTGTCTCTCGCATGAAGCCCATCGGAAAGAGGAAGAAGTAGTGCAGCAAGTAGATGGCGAGGCTTCGCTTGCCTATGTACTGCCAGAGACGGGCTATCGGGGCGCGGCCGCCATCGGGGCCGAAAGCCTGTTCGGCCCACGGTCGTACGGCTGCTATAGCTATCAGGGCGACGCTGAGGTCCTTTACGATAGAAAGAACAAAGACCAGCGCCGTCGGATATTTCCACGGCCATGCGGTGACGGCGAGGCACGGCCCGACCGCTATCAGTGCGGCAGTAATAAAGCGGCTGTCGGAGCTTGCCCGCATGAAGGCTTCGTTGTTGCGCCGCGCTATGACTCCGGCCATGAACACGGGGAAGAACGCTGGCAGGAAGTCGAATGAAATAATCTCGGACACATCGGCCGGCAGCATTCTC
>JAICZO010000509.1 GCA_029057255.1 Muribaculaceae bacterium
CTTGACATACCACAGATAGCGCAGCAGGTCCTGCGGCGTGGCGAAGAGCCTGCGAGCCTGCTCGGCCTTGCCGCTGCCTATAAGCGCCGAGGCCACAGCCACGGCCGTCTCCTTCATGGTGATGTCAGCGTCATCAGGCAGGCCGAAGATGCGCACAAGAGTCACGACAGTGTCGGTCTGCGTGGCATCAAGAGGGACTCGCGACTCAAGCAGAGTGCGGAGCGTGTGCCTGAAGTCTTCGTCATGCCAGAGCGTCAGCACCTTCAGCCGGCTGCCCTGCCCCGTGTATATCCGGTCGGACAGCACGAAGGGGCGGCCGCAGAACGGACACCCGTTGTATCTGTCAAGAGGGAAGGTGCCCTCCGGTATCTTATGCCCGCACGGCAGAACCGTGCCCCTGACGGCCTCGTCCGGGAACAGATTGGCAAAGAGCGTGACAATATGGTCGACACAGCTCTCGCCCGTCGGCGTCTGCCATGCCTTGACCAGCGGCGCCCAGTTCAGGTGCACGCCCATCACGTCGTCAATTACATCCGCCACAGCATCAAGCTCGGACTGTGGGGAGCATGATGCCGCACGCAAGACTTTCTCGTCGGGGGTGAAGCCGCAGCGCATGAGAGCGGCGGCAAAAGCAAGAGCGGCGGCATCGGCATCACCGGCGCACCGGCGCCCGGCCGCGGGCAGATAGACGGCATTATATCGAAGGGCGATTCTGACAAGGTCTCTATTCATCAGGTATAGCGTTTTAAGACAAAAAAAGGGGCAATCGGGCGACTAAAAAGACCTGTGAAAAAGAAGTAAGTCGCCCTTGGCCCCTATGTTGTTGCAAAGGTAGTTATTTATCTCGACTGTGCCAACATGTGGCATACTGTTTTTCGTTCAGAATATATAACAACTCAGTCCGTCCATATGTTCTGAGACAGGAAAACGTGGTCTTGGGCGATTTTCGTACTTTTTCTTACGAAAAAACGGCCATTGCCTATACATATTTTATTCGTACCTTTGTGAAGAATTATTAGAATATTTACATTTTCCAATAAAAAACTAATACTATGAACCTAAAAACACTTGCTTCGGTTCTCTTGCTGAC
>JAICZO010000051.1 GCA_029057255.1 Muribaculaceae bacterium
TCATACTGCGATGCAAACCGTGCGGAAATCGTAGCGAAACCATCCACAATCCACTTGTGAAGTCTATTGATAAAGAATCTCGAATCCGAAATGAAATTACCACCCACAGGGATGAGTTTCATCAGAGCCGGAATCCTGTTATCCTTATCGGCAGCGCCCCACGAATCAATACAGAAGGCATAGAAATGACGGGCGAGTATCTCCTTGGCCTCGAGATAACAGCCGGGCGTGCTTACGTCGCCGTTCATCATCTCCGTTGGCTCGGCGAAATAAAAAAGGTCGTGAGGTTTGTCGCGCTTTGCAAAGTTGACAATCAGCGAAGCTCCGGTTTTACGTCCTGCACGACCGATACGCTGGGCAAAGTTTGCCACCGTAGGAGGCACGGAAATATTTATTCCACAATTCAGGTCGCCGATGTCGATACCCATCTCGAGGGTAGACGTCGCCACCATAGTATTGATTGAATTCGGCAGCTCCTGCCGGATGAAGCTGTCTTCAATCTCCTCACGTCTTTGTCGGTCGAGCATACCGTTGTGTTCATGCGCAAATACACGAGGGATGTGGTTGCGATGATACACATTATGATAGTAGCTCAACTGCAAAGGCTCTTCCTCGGAGTATTTGCCATGACACTGATGCCCCACGCAGCAAGACTCCTTCGCTAAGTTATCTTCTTCCGCTACCCGAATCTGACTGCGGCATTCCCCGCAGCGAATATGCCTGACCCTCTTGCTAATAAACAGATGGTCGGGGTTGATGGCATAGTTGACACCCTCCTTGCCGGTCACGGGGGTAACAATCTCGAGCTGCGTCAACACTACAAAAAGGTGAGTATAGAACTCATTGATAAGTTGAGCATATTCCTCTTTAAGAACCCCGTCGGCCGTAAAATTGCGCTCATAGAAACTGTGATACCAGTTGATTGGCGCACGGTCGTTGCGACGATAGGTTGAATCGAGCGCATTACGCAGCTTTTCATCGCGGGGATAGGTCACCGTCATCAGAGGCCATCGCTGCTTTCCTCCGAAGGTGCGGTTTAGCCGGTAGCCATCAGGACAATTCAACTTATACCAGCCCGGATCTTCGCGATATGCCCGCAGATACGGATGATCTATGGCTCCACGAAGTCTCATGCGGTGGAGCATCAGGTTGAGAAATCTTATGAATCTCTCCTCTGTGATATTATCGCGACGATTCTCCTCAAGCCAGGGAAGCATCAGCCTGTATGCCCGGCGCAACTCGTCCTCTTTGAAACAGGTAGCGGAGCTTCCGGTCTTTTCGAGCGTACGACCGATGAACGCGCCATAGCCATACTCCTGTGTGATTTGCCATGTCATGCGCAGGTCAAACTCCTCGATAAATGCCTTGTCGCGCTTTTGTCCCATCAGCGGATAGCGCCCTTCGAGGTCGGTAGGATAAAAAGTATTTACATACTTATCCGTGTTATATCCAGGCTCCTCCTCTTTCCAATACTTCACAAAGCGCTTGCCAAGCTCTCCGAGCGAGACCGGAGAGTCATATAGCCCCACGACTTTCTGCGTGGCAGTACGGAACATGAAGCGGAAGTTTCGCGCTTCAAAGAAACTGGCGTTGTGGCTTGCATCCTGCACACCGTTGGTGAAGGCGAGGACTTTGCGCTGCGGCGCATTCTCAAGGTTTGACGACAGCAGTTGTCCGACCGACAGAGAGCCGAGGGTTGCAACTTGCGCACCTATCATCGAGACAGAGTCGTTGGCATCGTTGCACTCCGGGCATACATTCATCCACCGGTCATAATTGCCTTGTATCTCAATCTGGCGTACGGCATGACATTCAATAAATCCCGGTACCGGGTCGGCAGATACTTCAAGCGAAGTCGGCTCGATCCATATGTGGTGCGGATAGCCGGCATTGTTCTTGTAGTCCTCGGCCACATGGCCTTCTTCGACCGGGTAAACGAGATATATGCGTTTGTCGTGATTGGCCACCGCCTGAACGGCTTTGGTTTCATCGGTCACAAATTTTTCATCATGCTCGTTTTTAAGCATATACCACCCCGTCGAACCGCATTCGCGGCAGAACCATGCCGGCATGAATACTCTGTCGGCATCTACTGCGACATTCTCATCGCGCCACGTAAACTCGGGAGTATTGCCGACTACTCGGCGAATACCCGACAACTCTCTCACCCATAGCTGCACCTGCAGGAAGAGATATGGCATCGTCCTCGTAGAATCAACGACCGGACGCTTTGCCTCGGCAATAAGAGCTAACAGAGATTCGAGCACCACCATACGTTGATTCAGATCACCATCCGTCTCGGGCAGATTTGCAAAATCTCTATTCTCCCCGGCAAGGAGATTTATCAGTGTCCTGACATGTATCGCACCCCTGTTCTCGCAGACGCCAACGAGATCGCGGACTATTTCGAGTTCGTTGAGCCTATCGCCAAGCTCTACGGGATTGTCCGCCTTTATACGCCAGAATTTCTTCTGAGTTTCGATATAGGTATCATAATCCTCCTGCTCTCGGATACGCATTTTTCGGATATCCGATAATGGAGGTATATAGCCCAGAGACTCTCCCTCGAATAGCTGTTCGGCAGTGAGGCGATGCTCGCCAATCACTGATTCCACGCTGATATTCTCTCCGAAAATATCCGAGGCATACCGGCACAACTTCTCCTTGTCACCCTCTCCGCTGCCGAGAGTAGCCGAAGTGCCGACAGGACACAGATGCCCCTCGGGTATATTGAGCCGCAATTTCAATCGACGCAGAAGGTTGGCCACGTCGGTGCCCTGTGCACCGTCGTAGGTATGCAGCTCGTCGAGCACTACGAATTTCAGCAGTGTCGGGTCGGCGATATTATACTGCCAGAGCTGAGCATACTGATTCTGCATCAGGCCCATATCGAGCATCTTGAAGTTGGTCAGCAATATGTCGGGAGCCGCATCGACTATGGTTTCTCGGTCTTCAATGATGTTTTCCGGACCCATGACCTGAGGCAGGTGCATGCTATGTTTTCCCTTGCCGATAAAGAGTCCGGCACGGATACTCCCCTTGAGCCGTGGGTCGTTCCAGATGTCAGACGCCAGACGTTTAGCCTGGTCGGTGGCAAGCGCATTCATCGGGTAGAGAATGATGACCTTGATGCCCCGGCGATGTCGGTTTTGCCGGCAATAGTCGAGAATCGGGAATTCGAATGCCTCCGTCTTACCCGAACCGGTACCGGTAGTGAGCAGAGTCGCTTCCGGCTCATGTCCATCACGACATGTCAGTCGGGCGAAGGCCTCCATCTGATGCAGATGTGGCGTGAATTTCGGACATATCTCCAGCGGTATCTTCGCTTCAGCATCGGCCGACACAAATGGTGTGCGCACACTCACATAGGGACCCTTTATCATACCGCGGTTAGGGTCCTCGATAAAGTCATAGAAGACCCGCTCCACCGCTTCGTTGCCAAAAGCGAAGGTGGCGCGTATATACTCGCGTATCGATTGTGTTACCTCTCGGGCTTGTTGCAGCGGCAGCATTGTTATTTATCTGTTAGGAAGTGTGAGAAGTGCGCCCAAGCTCGGCGGTAGTCGGCGATGCGGTCGCAGAGGGTGTAGGGTGTCTTGTCGATGATGGCGTTCCATTCGGGGCGCGACATGCCGACGCCGGTGAGGCCGCGCGAGGCGGTGAAGGCGATGTCGCCACGGGCGTCATACCATGTGTCTGCCTCGTTTTGCTGAAGCACGGGGAACTGGATTGTGTATATCATCTCCAGGTCTTCGAGACTCAGGCCGAGTGCCATTGCAGTGAGCACGTCTATCTCCACCAAGGCCTGTCGACGCTCGAAATAGTTGCGAAGGGCATCATGTCGCTGCCATTTCGCGGTGAGCGAGCCGAACGGCAGAAGGCGGTTGTCATCGATGCTCCAGGTCTCATCTCTGAAATCGTCCTGCCACATCTCCTGCCATAGCGGAGCATACCATGTGGTTAGGCAGTTGAGCATCAACGTGCGCACATATAGCGGACGGCGGAACTTCTCGGCGATGCCGAGCGGGAACGATACGATACGGTTCTCATAAAGATTTGCGGCTCCGATGGTCTTGATATAGAAATCCAGGACTACCGATGACGTCAAAGCGGCAAACTCAACTGTCTGACGCATTGACGGGAAGGTGACCGAGATAAGGCCGAGTATATGCGAAGTGTCCGGCGGGATTATTGCGCCGATAAGTGTACGCTCCATGACCTGACTTAACATCTTGCGGAATGCAACATGATAATAGTCCATCCACTTTTCATTCTCAGAGAAGCCATCAAAGCGTTCTCTTAAATCCAGCGCAGAAATGCAAGGTACATAATTGGTGCGTGGTATATAATCGTCGACAACATCCTTATGATTCAATATATCATAATGATCTTTCTGTGTACAGACAACTCTCGGAGTCTTGTACAAGGGATTGGCGACATATACATGAGGGCCACTGAAAATCATCTCCCTTTGCTTCATATCGGGGAAACGAGTCTCTCGACGCATAGTGCCGTCGTTGACAGCATGAGTTTCATCGAGACAAACGGTAATTATCTTCTTTGCATCAGCTGTTCGATGAGGGAATGTTGAGAGTTTATCAAGCACATCAAGAATATGCCGATTGCAAATGCTGACAAGTTTGCAGCAGTCCCATACCTTATAATCGACAAAAGTACGAGCGACCACACGCAAGGAATGATCATCGAAATAAACTAAACGGTCGCGAAGTCCTTCCGTATTCCATTTGCCATCAATTTTTATTCCATGACATTGCCCGTGTCCACTATGCGAGAAACAATCATCGATTGTAGCAGGATGGTATAAATTGGAAATAGAATTAAATCCGATATTATGCTCACATCCATATATGTGGCTACCGTACTTTACATTGTGAATCACTTCTGAGAACAGCATCAATTGATTCTCATACTGGAAGTGGTATCTCAGTCGCCGATAGATTTCCTTACGCAAGGCTTGTCCGTTAGGGTCTTCATATACGCCTTCGGGATGTAGCATACCCATAAAGCCCTCATCGTTCATCAGGTCGAACCCATTGACAAGGACACACTTGAAGAGGTTGGTCTGCTGGCCGCGGAGAAGCGAGTAGTTGACATCGGCGTTCATAAACGCCGTCGAACCTTGATATTCATATAACTCATCGGTATAGAACTTAGCAAACCGCTCATTCTCCATAAAAGCAGGTAGCATTTGGGCAGTTTTTGGACCTCCATAATTGTGTATCGCTACCTCGGGAAATAGGTCAGCAGCAACCTCTTCATTGGTAAAAGTCAGTTTGAGCCAAGGCGGATTGCCGGCGACGATGTCGAAGCCGCCGCGCGAGGCGAAGACCTCGATAAACTCGAGCATGGGATGGAAGAAGCGATAGCGAGCCGACAGGCGACGCACTATGGCAAGACGCGGATTGTCGGCCTCACTGCCAAACTGAGAGGAGTCGCGGCTCAACGTCCCGTCAGCGTCCTCTTCGGGGAGCGCATCCCATAGTGTGGGTTGCGGTTCGAGTTCAGGGAAGAGTGAGTTGGTGCGAAGTCCGGCAAGGTTATCATCGGTTTTGGGCACGTTTTCATCGCAGCCAAGTATCTGCTCCATATCGGAGAGGAATGTGGCACGGTCGGGCAACGAGGCAGCGTCGTCGAGGCGCCAAAAGAAGAGCGAGCACCAATAGTCCATGGCCGTTTTCAGCCGACAGAAAGCGGCTGAAGTGGCGGTGCGTGTGTCGCTCAGGCTCTCCTTTTCGCCATAGTTGAAGTTGAGTGTCGGAGCCACGCTCTTGCCGTAGCCCCATACCTGCACCGACGGAAGCGTGGCGGCATCTATCTTATTTTGCGTGGCAATTGCCTCAGCAATAAGCGAGTCAACACGGTTGCTCAGACGCCTGAGCACCGTCACCTCGTCATCCTCGATTATCGCCGTCCACTCTTTGCGGCGCTTAGCCATCAGTTTGGCGTCACCGGAATGCGCCTTCTTCGAGTCGCGGTCGTTGAGGATGCCGAGCATACCGGGGTCGGGAAGAAGGAAATGATAGATTTGATTTGCCTTTCGACCTTTGACGGCCTTACCGTTGGAGGTAAAAGCTATTTTGCGCGGCCGCTGCGAATAGTCATGTTTGCCGGCCGTTAGCTCCACCGTCTTGAACCATGCTCCCACCACGGCATTGCCCCACGCCAGATGATGGGCAAACCACGGTGTCTCCATATCGGCGTGCATAACATTGAGCCACAGAGCCAGTTTGCCCAGCTCGATGGCGGTGCGGTTAAGGTCTATACCGTAGGTATTTTTTACGGCGATATAGGTCTTGACCTTCTGCAGCTCGGTCTGGCGGCGGTCGGTGGGTATGCGCCAGTCTTTATATCCTTTGGCCTTGCGTTCTCGCTGCTTATAGGTGAGATATAGCTCGGCAAGCTGATTTATCACCTCGTTCTGAAATGCGGCCGCGCCCATAGCCGGCTCGAGTATCTTCAGGTCGAGGAGTTCGTCGGCTGTCATCTCGCCTCGGTCGAGTCGCTCGGCAAAACCTTTGAGTGTATATTTCACAGTGCTCTTGGTGAGCACTTCGGGGGTATAGTATGACGCCGACTTTTTACGGTCGCGACCGTTCAAGCGATAAAGGAAACAACCCTGCGGATGCACCACGGGGTCGCCTTCGGCATTGCACAGCACTTCTCCCGGCTCAAAATCATCCATGCGCTTGCGGGGCACAAGGAAGGTGCCGTCCTCGGGATGTCCGGCGGCGTGCACTTCGATATAGTCCTCGTCGGTGTAAAAACCGCGGTAGGCAAGCAGCGACTCGTATACCGCGCCCAATTGGTTGATGCCGAGATTGGCATAGCTGATGCGGCCACGGCGGCCGCGACCCCGCTCCTGCGACAGGGACAGAGCCTCGATGATGCGCTGCCACACCTCATTGCGGAGCTTCACGTCCTTAAGGACAAGCAGTTTGTCATCATCAAACAGCGGTGAATCAATCTTGCGGATGATGAAGCGGTTCGCGATGGTGTTGTTGGGGTCATCGTTATATCCGGTATGTATAAGGGAGAAGAGACGACGTATCGACTTGTCGAAAAAATAACCATCGCGCGAACTCCGGCTGTACATCGGCACCTGCTCCAGGTCGCGAAGCGTCTCCAGAGAATAGCCGCGCAAGTAGGCATCGTCGCGCATCGGCAGGATGCCAAGCTCGGGGCGCGCCTCGGCATAGAACAGGAAGAGCAGACGGTAGACGAATGTCAGAGCATCATCGCGCAAAGCGGTGGCGTCAAACTCTTCGACACCCTGCTGTTTCAGCTGAAAGATGGTTTCGTTGGCTATCTCCTCCACTGCCTTGATTACCCCTTCCTTGAGGTCGCGGGTCACGCTGACGGCATTACGCACCGAGGCATCGTGGATGCGACTCATCAACGGTGCGCTACCGATGTCGGCCAACGATCCATGGGATACAAGAAGGTAAAACAGCGACAGGAAATCGCGATTGGCCGATGCCTCAATCAGCAGCTCCTCGATGTCGAACACCACATAGCTGCCGCGGTGCCATTCCTCAATATCAAGCAGGAACACCTTGTTGCCGGCAAGAAGCAGGACGAAACGAGGACGTTGTTTGGGATCGGTAAGCTGGAAAATCTCATCGACTGCCCGGTTGATTACAGCCGGACGTATTTTTACACCTTCGGGAAGTGAAAGTCCCACAGTGTCGCGCCAGTCGGAGAACCGATAACGTTGCTCCTTGCCCTGGGCGGCATCTTCCCCCTGGTCGTAGAACTGCTGGAAAAGGCCGTCAGGCTGGTCGTCGCCAATAGGGATGATATTCTGCATCTCCATGATGACCATGCGTGTCTGCCCGGAAGAATTACGCAGTATATGGCGCACCGGCACTACCGATTTATCATCGAGCCAGAGCCATTCCTTGTATGCCTCCGTGGAATCGTAGCCAAGCATGCGAAGCAGTTCGGAGTGAAATTCATGAGTGCGGTGTATCTGCAGACGTGTCGACAGGCGACCATTGACAATCACCTTCTTATACTCCTTATAGGCCACATTGAGAGGCGTCAGCTTATCGCGCAGAGCCTTGAGCTCTTCAGTGGATTTGCCGGATTCGTCTTTTACCTTCTTTAAGAAATCCTCAGTGAAGAATCCGGGATTGAAATAGTCACCTATATTGTCGATAAATCTATATTCCATGACCTATTCCGAAATATTGAAGTTATAGAACGCGGCTATCGGGCGCAGGAACGCCTCGGCCGAAAGCGTATTCATCTCCGACACCAAGTGATCGGTCGTGGTGCGGATATGGTTCACGGCATTCATCTCCTGCTCTCGGCGGCGTTGTTGCGCCGGAGTTTCGTCAAAGAGAGGAAGTGTGAGTTGTCCGCTTGCGTCGGAATACCATTTAGCCAATTTGTCGCGATAGGCTTCAAGGTCATTATTGAGTTGTATTTTCTTCCCGGCCTGAAGTGAATCCATGTGACTTTCGGCACGCCACACGGCAGTGTCGAGCAAGGTGTCGAGCGTAATCATTTCAGCCTCGGTCATGTCGCGTGTGTAAAGGTCTCTGTCGAGATACTTCTCGCGGAAATCGCTTAAAGAAATCGGCTGCCTCGGGGCTCCGTCGGAAGTAACGGGCACGACAAAGAACTCGCTCACGACCTGCTGCCCCAGTCCGTTGGCAACGGATCCGTGAAACAGGAACCATGCAGTGCTCTCCGGCAGTGATGCGAGCTTGGCCGCAACAGCCTTGTCTTTTTCCAATGTGGTGGAAAGGATATTGA
>JAICZO010000510.1 GCA_029057255.1 Muribaculaceae bacterium
GTATAGCACGTCGAACTCACCTTCATGCACGGCCTCAAGAAAGTCCTTAGCCTCTGCATAAACTTCTTCACGCGTCCCGGCGACAACGTGATAATCCAGCCGCCCGTCTACCACTCCTTCCGCTCCGTCATCGAGGGCAACGGCAGGCGTGTGGCCGACAATCCGCTGCGCCTTGTCGACGGCAGATACGAGATGGACTTCGACGGTCTCGAGGAAGTGATCGTGCGCGAAAAGCCGGCCATGATGTTTGTCTGCAACCCGCACAACCCCATAGGCCTGCAGTGGGACGCCGACACGCTGCGCCGCCTGGCGTCGGTCTGCAAGAAGCACGGCATGATACTCGTCTCCGACGAGATATACGGCGACATGATGCTCGGCGGCCGCCGACACATACCCACCGCCACAGTGTCGGCCGAGGCTGAGGACGTGACCGTGACCCTCGGCGCTCCCTCCAAGACATTCAACATACCCGGCATCGTGAGCGCATGGACGGTCGTCAAATCGGCCAAGCTGCGCGAGCCGTTCTTCAACTGGCTCTCGGTCAGCGAGTTCAACGCTCCGCCTATCGCTGCCATGGTTGCCACGCAGGCCGCTTACGACAGCGGCGAGGCATGGCTCGACCAGGCTCTCGACTACCTTCAGAGCAACGTCGACTATACCCGCACTTTCGTCGACCGCGAGCTGCCGCAGGTAGGCATGCACACCCCCGAGGCATCATTCGCAGTATGGCTCGACTTCCGCAAGCTCGGCCTGTCGCAGACAGAGCTTGTCAACATGCTCATCAGCCGCGCACGCCTCGCCCTGAGCGACGGCAGCTCCTTCGGCGCCCCCGGCACCGGCTTCATGCGCATGAACATCGGCGTGCCCCGCTGCATCCTCGAGGAGGGGCTGCGACGCCTGCGCGACGCCCTGTCGCCGCTTGCCGGCAGCAAGCCCCACACCCCCGCGCCCACGCCGGCCAACATACCCTTTGTCAAGATGCACGGCCTCGGCAACGACTTCGTCTACGTCGACTGCATGGAGAAGCCGCTCGAGCGCCTCTCCGAGCTTGCCGTCGAGATGAGCCGCCGCCACACCGGCGTAGGCTCCGACGGCATCATCGCCATCCTGCCCAGCGACAAGGCCGACTGCCGCATGCGCATCTTCAACGCCGACGGCTCCGAGGCACAGATGTGCGGCAACGGCATACGATGCGTGGCCAAGTACATCTACGACAACAAGATAGTCGACAAGCGGCACATCATCGTCGAGACCCTCAGCGGACTCAAGACTGTCGACATACACGCCGGTATCGACGGGCTGACCGACACCGTCACCGTCGACATGGGATTCCCGCGCACAAGACCGTCGGAAGTGCCTGTCAACCACGAGGGTGACCGCATGTTCGAGGAGCCTGTCACCGCAGCCGGACAGACAGTCGCCGTGACCGCCGTGTCGATGGGCAACCCCCACGGCGTGGTCTTCGTCGACAGCTTCGACGGCGACATAGTGAGCACCCTCGGCCCCGAGCTCGAGAAGCACCCCATCTGGCCCGAGAAAGCAAACATCGAGTTTGTGCGTGTCGACGCGCCCGACGCCCTGTCGATGCGCGCATGGGAGCGCGGTGCCGGCGAGACAATGGCTTGCGGCACAGGAGCATGTGCCGCCGCTGCCGCCGCCGTGGCCACCGGACGCGCACGCTACCCGCTGACCGTACGCCTCATCGGAGGCAACCTCAACATCGACGTCGACCCCACAAACGGGCACATACTCATGACCGGTCCGGCCGTCACGGTATACTCAGGCGTCTACTATCCGTCGCGCTGCTGAAAAAACACAAGAAAATCACGCAAAAAATGTGTATAATGTTGGTATATTGGCACAGTTTAAGTAAATTTGTGCCTTAAACGACTTCTTACACCATGGATACCGACGGCAAAAAAGCACTTGAACGTGACGAGCAGATGATACAGGCGGCCTATCAGGACCTCCTTAACGGATATCTGCGGAGCAACCACCGCAAAAAAGTTGAGATAATAGAGCGTGCTTTCCGTTTTGCAAAAGAAGCTCACGCCGGCGTCCGCCGACGCTCGGGCGAGCCTTACATTCTGCACCCCATCGCCGTAGCCAAGATTGCCTCGCAGGAGATAGGTCTCGGCTCGACATCAATATGCGCCGCCCTGCTCCACGACGTCGTCGAAGACACCGACTACACCGTCGAGGACATCGAGCAGCACTTCGGCCCGAAGATAGCACAGCTCGTCGAGGGTCTCACCAAGATTTCGGGTGGCATCTTCGGCGACAAGGCTTCGCTGCAGGCCGAGAACTTCCGCAAGCTGCTGCTGACAATGAGCGAGGACATACGGGTCGTCCTGATCAAGATGGCCGACCGTCTGCACAATATGCGCACCCTCGGCTCTATGGCACCCAACAAGCGCTACAAGATTGCCGGAGAGACGCTGTACATATACGCCCCGCTGGCTCACCGCCTCGGCCTTTTCGCCATCAAGACCGAGCTGGAGGACCTCAGCTTCAAGCACGAGCATCCCGACATCTACAAGGAGATAGACGCCAAAATCAAGGAGAGCGAGGCTCGCCGCGCCGCGGTATACACCGACTTCGCCGGCCCGATACTGCGTAAGCTCGACGAATCCGGCATCAAATACGAAGCCAAGGCACGACTCAAATCAATATACTCCATCTACAACAAGATGGAGAAAAAACATCTGCCATTCGAGGAGATATACGACCTCTACGCCATGCGTATAATCTTCGAGTGCGACGACCAGAACAAGGAAAAAGCCATCTGCTGGAGCATATACTCCGCAATAACAGACCTTTACCAGCTACACCCCGGCCGTACGCGCGACTGGATCGTGACCCCCAAGGCCAACGGATACCAGGCGCTCCACCTCACCGTAATGGGGCCGGACGGAAACTGGGTCGAAGTGCAGATCCGAAGCCGGCGCATGGACGAGATTGCCGAGAAAGGCTTCGCTGCCCACTGGAAGTACAAAATCGGCGAGGGTGAGGAAGAGTCCGAACTCAACGCATGGCTCAAGACCATCAAGGACATCCTCGACAACCCCGAGCCGAGCGCCATCGACTTCCTCAACACGCTCAAGCTCAACCTCTTCGCCACCGAGATAGTGGTATTCACCCCCGACGGCGAGCTCGTCACCCTCCCCGCCGGCGCCACCGTGCTCGACCTTGCATTCCACCTCCACACCGAGATAGGCCTGCACTGCATCGCAGGCAAGGTCAACCACAAGCTCATGCCCCTGCAGACCGAGCTCAAGAGCGGCGACCAGGTCGAAGTGCTCACGTCCAAGACACAGGCTCCGCTGCCCGAATGGGCCGGTTTCCTTGTCACGGCAAAAGCAAGGACAAGACTCCGCAAGGGCATCAGGGCGCTGCGTCAGCCTATGGTGATAAAGGGCAACGAGAAGCTCACCCGCTGGCTCGCGGAGCATGACATCAACGACTCCAACTTCGTCATAACCAAGCTGCAGGGCATATTCCACGCCGAGAACCGCGAGGACCTCTGCTACCAGCTCGGCGCCGACGAAATAGCATTGGGCGACTTCCTCATAAAGCCGCTCAAGAAAGCTGCCCTCCAGACATCAAAGAAGAGCACCGGCACAAGCCTGCTCTCGAAGATTCCTCTGATTGGCAAGATGGTGGCACAGACTCCCGCCGAAGAGGAGGAGAAGCCCGCCGAACCAATCAACACCAAGCAGATATACCGGCTCACAACCACCGACAGCGGCCCAAACTACACGATGTCGGACTGCTGCAACCCTATCCCGGGCGACGACGTCATGGGATATGTCAACGACGAAGGACGCGTCGAGATACACTCGCTCGACTGCCCCAGGGCCCAGCTGCTCAAGGCCGGATACGGCTCCCGCATTGTCGCCACAGAATGGGACGAGGACATCCGCGAGCGCTTCATGGCACACATCCGCATCGAGGGGCTCGACCGCCGCGGCATACTCCAGGAGCTGACTCACCTCATCTCGATACATCTAGGCATCGACCTGCGCAAGCTCGACATCGAGGCAAGCGCCGAAGTATTCCACGCCGACATATGGGTGCGCGTCAACGACGCCGACGTCGTGAGCGACCTGTGCAGCCGCATGAAGAACATATCCGGTGTGACACGCGCCACCAGAATACACTAAGACCATCTTTTATTGAAGTATGCGCAGTAAACTGCTGAATAAGATATTGATAGCTCTGGCAGCCACTATAGTGATTGTCTACTTCTATCCGCACCCCGAAGCAAACCGCTACAACTACGAGGAAGGCCGACCCTGGAACTACTCCAAGCTGATAGCTCCCTTCGACATCCCCATCCACCCCGACTCGGCGACTCTGCTGGCCGCACGCGACACCCTCGACGCCCGATTCGTGCCCATATACGAGCTTAACCAGCTCATTATCGACACTATAGTGCGACGTCTGCCGCCCGCGCCGGGCACCCGACTGCCGCAGATGCTCGCCTCGGAGCTGCGCTCGATATATGCCTCGGGGGTTGTCGACGTCCGCACTCGCGAGGACATAAACGAAGGCAAGCTGCCCAAGGTCAGGATTCTCGACAAGAACATACTGAGCGAGATGTCGACATCGGGCTTCACTTCGCCGCGCGACGCATACATATACCTCGACTCGGTCATCACCGACCCCGAGCTGCACCAGTACTTCGTCAGGGCGAACCTGCATAACCTGCTGCTGCCCAACTACACACGCAACGAGGAGGAGTGCCGCCGCCACTACGAGTACGACTACCTGACACTTACCGCCGACAGAGGCATAATACTGCAGGGACAGACCATCATCGACAAAGGCGCCATCATCACGTCGCAGGATTTCACCAACCTGCAGACCTACGAGACGATGCTCGCCCAGCTCAACACCAAGCACAACCAGAGCAAGTGGCTCATGCTCCTGGGGCAGTTCCTGTATGTGGCACTGCTTGTCGCCGCCCTCATGTGCTACCTGTACTTCTTCTGCCCGCAGATATACAACAACATGCGCGGCGTGACCTTCATCTACAGCCTGCTGACGCTGTTCTTCCTCGTCGCCGTCGGGCTGAACCACTTTGTGGCACAGGGCATCTACATAGCGCCTCTGATAATAGCGCCTGTCCTGGTACTCGTATTCTTCGACGGCCGCACGGCGCTCTTCTTCACCGGCGTCATGTCGCTCATCTGCGCCGGTGTCACGGCATTCGCCCTCGAGTTCCTCTTCCTGCAGTTCTGTGCCGCCACCGTCGCGGTCTACTCACTGCGCGAGCTGTCGCGCCGCGCCCAGCTGCTGCGCACGTCATGTATCGTGGCAGTGACCTACATCCTCGCCTACGTGTCGCTCGAGCTGCTCATGAACGGCTCGCTTGAGGGCTACACATGGCGCATGTCGGTGTTCCTCCTTGTCAACTCCGCCCTCACGTCGATGGCATACATACTGATGTTTGCCGTCGAGCGCCTCTTCGGCTTCATCTCCGTAGTGACCCTGGTCGAGCTTGCCGACATCAACAACCCTCTGCTGATGCGCCTCAGCAACGAGTGCCCCGGCACCTTCCAGCACTCTATCGCCGTCAGCAATCTCGCAAGCGACGCTGCCCAGCGCATCGACGCCAACGTGCAGCTCGTCAGAGCCGGAGCGCTCTACCACGACGTAGGCAAGCTCAACAACCCCGCATTCTTCACCGAGAACCAGCACGGCGTGAACCCGCACGACGCTCTCCCGCCCGAGCGCTCGGCAGCCATCGTCATCAACCATGTGACCGACGGCCTCCAGCTCGCCGACAAGGCAGGGCTGCCCGAAGTGATACGCAGCTTCATCCGCGAGCATCACGGCGCGGGCATGGCCAAGTACTTCTACTACACCTACTGCAAGGCTCACCCCGACGAGGATGTCGACAAGACACCCTTCACATACCCAGGCCCCAACCCGCACAGCCGCGAGACATCGGTGCTGATGATGGCCGACTCGGTCGAGGCCGCAAGCCGCTCGCTGCAGACCCACACGCGCGAGGCGATAACAGAGCTGGTCAACCGCATCGTCGACGGCCAGATAGCAGACGGCCTCCACAACGAGTCGCCGATAGCATTCCGCGACATCAGCGTCATCAAGGAAGCTTTCATCAAGAGGCTGATGACCATATACCACTCCCGCATTGCCTATCCCTCGGCGCCCAAGACCGAGGCTCCCTCGGCACCCGCCGCACAATAAGAGAGCACGCGCAGCGTTATTATATTGATGTACAAGCGCAACGCCTCAGCAATATATATCGTTGTCGCCGCAGTCATTGCGGCGATGGCGCTTGCAGCGTGCTCGACAAAGAAGAACACCGCCGCGACGCGCAAGTACCAGGAGTTCATAACCCGCTACAACATCCACTACAACGGCGACACTCACTACCGCGAGACCCTCGCCGACATGGAGAGCAAGTACGAGGACGACTACTCGAGGCTCGTCTTCATGCACCCCGTCGAAGCCAAGGCCGACCCCTCGGCGCCTCAGCCGTCGGGCGACTTCAACCGCTCTATCGAAAAAGCACAGAAAGCCATACAGCTCAGGTCGATAAAGAAAAAGCCCGCAAAGAAATCGGGCAAGCGAAACGACCCCAAGTACAAGGAGTGGATGAAGCGCGACGAGTACAACCCCTTCCTCCACAATTCGTGGATGATGATGGGGCGCGGACAGTACTACAACGGCGACTTCCTCGGCGCAGCATCGACATTCTTCTATGTCAGCAAGCACTTCACATGGCTGCCCGCCACTGTCACCGAAGCCAAACTCATGCAGGCGCTCAGCTATATTTCGCTCGGCTGGCTCTTCGAGGCGGAGATGATTCTGACGCGTATCAAGCTCGACGACCTGCCCAACAACAAGCTGCGCCGCCTCTACAACTTCGCTTACGCCGACTACTACATCCACGCCGAGAAGTTCGACGAGGCACTGCCCTTCATGCTCGAGGCCGTCAAAGGCGCCTCGGGGGCACAGAAGACACGCCTCTCGTTCCTGCTCGGACAGATATACGCCCGTCTGGGGCAGAAGGACAAGGCATACAAGGCGTTCAGCGCCGCAGGCAGCTCGTCGTCGGCGCCATACCGCACCAAGTTCAACGCCCGCATAAAGCAGTCGGAAGTATTCTCGGGCAGCGACATAGAGCCGGAAGTGAAGGCTCTGAGGCGCATGACACGCTATGACCGCAACAAGGACTACCTCGACCAGATATATTATGCCATCGGCAACCTGTACCTGTCGCGCAAGGATACGCTGCACGCCATCGAGAACTATGAACTGGCAAACGAGAAGTCGACGCGAAACGGCATCGACAAGGCCATGAACCAGCTCAAGCTCGGCGAACTGTACTTCATGCTCCGCAACTACGCCAAGGCGCAGCCCTCATACTCCGAGGCCGTGCCCCAGCTGCCCGCAACATATCCCGGCTACGACAGCCTCAAGCGACGGAGCGACGTGCTCGACGAGCTCGCCGTATACTCCGAGAACGTCAATCTGCAGGACTCGCTGCTGCGTCTGTCGGCGATGACCGACGAGGAGCGCCTCGCCGTCGTCAACAAAATCATCGAGCAGCTGAAGGAAAAAGAGAAGAAGGAGGCCGAGGAGGCCCGGCGCGAGGAATATCTTGCCAATCAGGCGGCCCAGGGCGGCGGTCTGCAGGACAACTCGACACAGCAGTTCAACATCAACTCCGACAACTCGTGGTACTTCTACAACACCGCCACAAAGAATGCCGGCAAGACCGACTTCCAGAAGCGATGGGGCTCGCGCAAGCTCGAGGATGACTGGCGCCGCCGCAACAAGGCTACATTCAACACCAATGACCTAGACAGCAACAGCGATGAGGATCACACCGCCACCGAGGATACCGGCGCAGGAGAAGCCGGGAAAGGAACAGAGGAGGACACCGAG
>JAICZO010000511.1 GCA_029057255.1 Muribaculaceae bacterium
GTCGAATGCCAGGGGCGGGGGAACGAGCTTGCCTTCTTCGTTGCGTGTGCACTGTTCGGGAGTGAACTTGTATGCGCCGTGCGATGTGCCGATCGAGATAGCGAGGCTGTCGCAGCCGGTGCGTGTAGCGAAGTCGATAACTTCTTCGGGGTCGGTGTATGTGTGGTGGTCTGACGATACTTCGTCTTCAACGCCTGCGAGGACGCCGAGCTCGCCTTCGACTGTTACGTCGTGCTGGTGAGCGTAGTCAACAACCTGCTTTGTGAGGGCTACGTTTTCCTCGTAGGGGAGGTGCGAGCCGTCGATCATAACCGAAGAGAAACCGCTGTCGATACAGCTCTTGCAGAGCTCGAAGCTGTCGCCGTGGTCGAGGTGAAGAACGATCTGGGGGTTCTCCCAGCCGAGTTCCTTGGCGTATTCAACAGCACCCTGTGCCATGTAGCGGAGAAGGGTAGCGTTGGCATAGTTGCGGGCGCCTTTCGACACCTGGAGGATAACGGGAGAACGCTCTTCAGAGGCTGCCTTGATGATAGCCTGGAGCTGCTCCATGTTGTTGAAGTTGAATGCGGGGATAGCGTAGCCGCCTTCGATGGCCTTCTTGAACATCTCACGGGTGTTGACAAGGCCGAGTTCTTTATAACTTACCATTTGAAACAGATATATTATAGGATATTTCGTTTGTTAGCTTTTGCAGCAGAGCACAGCTCCGCTTCAGTGCTGCAAAGTTAGTAATTTTTTTCGTGAAAAACTTAACCCTGTTTTGTTTTTACGATAAATAAGGTTAATTTTGTGCACTTCAGAACAAGTTCGAGACTTCTACCGGTATGTCATCAAAAATCCAATTCGGCACCAAAATAGGTCTGATAGCCGCAACTGTCGGTTCGGCAATAGGCCTCGGCAATGTGTGGCGCTTTCCTGCCGAGACGCAGGCCAACGGCGGCGCCGCATTCCTTCTACTGTATATAGTCTGTGTACTGTGTCTCGGCATCCCTGTCATGCTTGCCGAGTTCTCGCTGGGTCGCGGAGGACGCTCCGATGCCGTGGGAGTTTTCCGCAAGCTGTCGCCCGGCAAGCCGTGGTGGCTCGTTGGTGCCGTCGCGGTGCTGGCCTCGTATCTGATAGCATGCTATTATATGGTGGTGGCGGGCTGGACTCTCGAGTATCTGTGGCACAGTGTGGCCGGAGGTCTGTACGAGGCTGTCGACACCGCGTCGGGCGAGTCGCTGCGCAGTGCCTTTGACGTCAAGATGGATCACTATGTGTGCGATGACGTCAACCCTCTGATATTCACCGTGCTGATGATTGTCGTCAACGCCGGAGTGCTCCTCGGCGGCGTCCAGAAGGGCATCGAGAAGCTGTCCAATATCCTCATGCCGCTGCTCTTTGTCATCCTGCTTGCTATCTGCTACGTCACGCTGACGCTGCCGGATGCGGGCGAGGGCGTGCGCTACTTCCTCGAGCCTGATTTCGGGCGCATCACACCGCGCGTTGTCGTCAACGCCCTGGGCCAGGCTTTCTTCAGCCTCAGTCTCGGCATGGGCATACTGATAACTTACGCTTCGTACTATCCCGCCGATACCAACCTCACGCGCACATCGGTCATCGTCTCTCTGCTGAGCCTGCTTGTGGCCGTGCTGATGGGACTCATCATCTTCCCGGCAGTGAAGAGCTTCGGGCTCGACAACGAGTCGCTCGAAGGCGCCACTCTCGTCTTCGTGACTCTGCCTGAGGTCTTTGCGCAGCTGCCGTGGCCGCGGCTGTGGTCGTCGCTCTTCTTCCTGCTGCTCTTCGTGGCGGCTCTGACGTCGACTGTCTCCATCACCGAGGTCACCGTGGCTATGCTCGAAGACCGCCTCGGCATGCGCCGCCGCACGGCCGTCCTGACGGCTATGGCTCCCCTGCTGCTGCTCAGCTCGCTTTGCTCCCTGTCGTTCGGCAGCCTCTCGTCGGCCAAGCTCTTCGGGCTGACGATATTCAATCTGCTCGACACCTTCACCACCGACATCCTCCTGCCCGTCGGCTCTATCGCCGTGTGTATCTATATGGGATGGTTCGCGCCCAAGGGGCTGCTTGCCGACGAGCTGTCGAACCACGGCAGCCGACGCTCGCGCTGGACGGCTCCGGTGCTTTTCATCATCCGCTATCTTGCCCCGGTGATGATAGGTCTCATCCTCGTCTTCAACTATATGTGACGGCATGGGCGGGCGTCGCAAGATAACACTGACCGACGTACTGGCCGTTGCCGTGGTCGTTGCCGTGGCTCTGGTACTGAGGATGTGTGTCGGCTACGGGCAGTCGGCAGGCACCCGCATTGACATCGTGGCCGGAGAGCGGCATGACAGCGCTGTCGGCCTCGCCCCCGACACAACAAGAGCGGCGCACAAAGTCCGCAGAGACACTGTGCGCCGTACCGGTAAGAGTGACAGACCTAAACGTAAGATGCGTCTGCGCCAGCCGCTCGACGAGCCTGTGGCGCCGCGTTGACTTAGACCTGCGGGTTCTGACGGAGATACTCGTCGCAGGTGAGCCGCAGTTCCTCGTACCACTCATCGCCGAAACGCCTGCGCAGCGGTCCCTCGAGGAAGCGGTAGGCGCGCAGGCCTGCCGAGCGTCCGAGCACTTCGGCCGCCTTGCATATCTTCCAGCGGTGGAAGTTCACGGCTGTGAATCCGTCGTATTTTTTCAATCTCACGGGATATAGATGGCACGATATGGGCTTGTAGTAGTCGATACGTCCCTGGCGGTATGCGCGCTCGGTGTCGACCACGATGGCGAGCTGCTTGTGCG
>JAICZO010000512.1 GCA_029057255.1 Muribaculaceae bacterium
TATACGCGAAAGGCCTGGAACGAGGCGAGGATACCGAATGTGAAGAAGAGGTTGCAGATAAGGCAGACGTTGGCGATGATGCCGGGCATGAAGCCGTAGAAGGCAATCATGAAGATCATCAGCAGCACGAGAGCCACAACGAAGGAGATGAAGCCTGCTTCGATGGCCTGCTTACCGAGCGAGGGACCGACAACCATGTCGGAGATGATGTGCACCTTGGCGTCCATCTTACCCGACTTGAGCACGTTGGCAAGGTCGCGGGCTTCTTCGATCGAGAAGTCGCCGGTGATCGACGACGAGCCGCCTTCGATTTTGTCGTTTACGTTGGGGGCGGAGTATACCTTGTCGTCGAGGACGATGGCAACCTGCTTGCCTACGTTCTGGCCGGTGATGCGGGCCCAGTTGCGGGCGCCTTCGGCGTTCATGCGCATCGATACTTCGTTGCCGCGCAGGGGGTCGTAGTTCGACGATGCGTCGCTGACAGCCTTGCCGTCGAGAGCGGCCTTGCCGCCGTTGGCACGGAGAGCGTAGAGGGCGAAGCCGAAGTTGTGCTCGGCGCCGTTGGCGTCTGTGCGGACGGTGGGCTTGACGGCCCAGCGGAGGCGGAGGTCAGAGGGCAGAAGGTTCTTTGCTGCGGGAGTAGCGAGCACTGCGTCGATGGCTGCCATGGCTTTTGCGTCGGGGGCGTAGCCGATGGTAGCGCCGTAGCCTGCGCCCTGGCTGAGGATTGCAGCGAGGGGAGCGGCGTTGACGGTAGTGTCGTTGGCGAGGTTGTTGAGCAGAGCGTTGAACGAGCTGCCGAGCTCTTCGGCGCGGTAAGTCTCGTAGAACTCAAGGTTGGCCGAGCGCTGGAGCAGGTCGCGGACACGTTCGTGGTCCTTGACACCGGGGAGCTCGAGGAGAATCTGGCCGTCCTTGCCCTGGAGTACCTGGATGTTGGGCGAAACGACGCCGAACTGGTCGATACGGTTGCGGAGGACGTTGGTGGCCGAGTTGTCGACGCGGTCCTTCACCTGAGCCTTGAGGGTCGAGCGTACTGCATCGTCGTTCTGGCCGGCGTTGACCAGGCCCTGGAATACTACCGAGAAGTCAGCCTGGGGCTTTGCCTGACGGTAGAGAGTGATGAACGAGCTCACGAAGTCGTCGCTTTCGTGGCCGGCAACCATCTTGTTGGCGCCTGCGAGAGCGGCTTCGAAGACAGAGTCGGTGGCACCCGACTTCATCGAGCGGAGCATGTCGGGCATGTCGACCTGAAGGATGACGTTCATACCGCCCTTGAGGTCAAGACCGAGGCCTACGCCCCATTTACGTACATCGTTGAGAGTGTAGTAGCCCATGTACACTTTTTCCTCGCCGAGCGAGTCCATGTAGTGCTTGTAAGCCTGGTTGTAGGCAGCGTCGTCGTTGTCGCCGGATTCCTGGAGTGCGTATGTCGCAGCCTGGCTCTCGTATTTATTGCCAATGAAGGTAAACGAGAGGTAGAAGAGGCATACCAGTACCAAGAAAATCGCGATAACACCGGCAACGATGCTTCCTAATTTTCCTTTGCTTTGCATGTAATAAATATGGTTAAATTATTAATAAAAATTTCAAGTGGTTGATTTGGCTCGCAAATATAGCGAAAAATCTGTAAATACCGGACAAAAAGACCCGCTTTTTTGCCTCCGCCGGGCTTTATGACGGCTCCGGGGGCTGAAAAAGCGGGCTAATGTTCTTAAAACTTGAGCTGTGCGCCAACCAGGCCGTGGATGGGCTGCTGCTCGACAGCGGGTTGTATCAGGGCATGGCGGTTGAGGATGTTCTCCAGGCGGGCGAAGATGCTCAGTGCGTCGGTGACGGCATAAGTGGCCTCGATATCAAGGTCGGAGATGTTGTGCATCGTTTGCGCCGTGCGCACGCCGTACATGTCGAAGGCATAGTAGCGCCGGCAGGCTCGCAGGTGATAGCTCAGGTCGACGGTCACGGCCTTGGTCGGGCGGATTGATGCCGTCAGGTCGAAGGTCACTTTGGCGCGGTCGGGAGCTGCGGCGTTGCCCGAGGCGTAGTTGTGCGGGAAGACTTTTGCCGAGGCTCTGACGGCGAGCAGGCGGCGGAAGCTGTAGTCGATGTCGATGCCGCAGTTCCAGCCGCTGAGGTCGACGGGGACGAAGACGAAGGCGGTGTAGGGAAGCGGCGACTTGAAGTATGTCACCGTTGCGGGCATTGCCAGGCGCCGCACTGCCGCATAGCCGCCGTAGAGGCTGATGCCGAGGCTGCCGAAAGGTCGCACATGGATGCCGGCACGGCCGTCGACAGGGGTGTAGGAGCGGGTCGAGGCGGCACTGCCGGGCGCGAAGTTGCTGTACTGATACTGCCACGACAGCGTGCGGAACTCTTCGCCTCCGCCGAGGCTCGCAAACGCCGTGAAGCGGCCCGAGGGCGACCAGCGGATGTCGATGTCGGGAGCGGCGTGGAAGGTGCGGTCGGGCGAGTTGATGCCAATGTCGAGGCGTGCGCCGATGCGTATCTGTGCCCGGCGGAAGGTGAAGCTCAGCGAGGGGTCGATGCTCACTATGCCGGTTGTCGCATGTGCCGGAGCCACAGGACTGTAGGGGTCGCTGTAGACCAGGCCGCGGGCGCGGAGGATGTCGGCCTCGGCGGCGACATGGAAGATGTGGCTCGCAGGCGCGCTCAGGGGCACCGAGACGGAGCCGCCGAAGCGTATGCGGCTGTCATCGGCGCCCGGAGCCACGATGCCGGCGATGTTGTCGGCGGCCGGGCGCAGCAGTATGTCCTTGCCGAGGTTGAAGGTGTTGAACCTCAGTCCTGCGGTGTAGCGTATGGCCGAGCCTCCGCTGATGCCGGCGCTGATGTCGGCGGCGTCGATGCTCTGGCTCTGCAGGCTGTTGTCGGCTACTGACGGCGATTTGAGACCCGAGTGCAGGTACAGGGCTTTTGCCATGACCGTCAGCGACTTGCTGAAGTTGTGGCTGAAGTCGGCCTGCAGGCTCAGACTGTTCGAGTTTACGCGCGACGGCCCGAAGGTGTAGGCGTTGTTATAGCTCATGCCGTCGAAGGCCGCGCTTGCGCCCAGCTGCGTGCTGCGGCTGTCGATGAAGCGGTAGCCTGCCGCTGCGGCGAGATTGTAGACGGGGAAGTATCCCGCCCATACATAGCCGCGCCGTGTGTCGGGAGCTTCGATGCCCGATACCGGAGTGGCGTCGGTTACTGCCGTCTCGGCGGAGAAGTCGCTGGCGCGGGTATACTGCGACGGCTGCAGGGTGAAGCCCGAGCCGGGCAGGGCGGGTATGCGCGGGCTGACGGTGGACAGGGGCGATGCCGCCGGCAGCTCTGTGACTACGGTGCGGTCGACCGTTATTTCGGTGGACAGGTCCTGTGCCGGCGCGGCTAAGGAGCCGCAGGCAAGCAGTATGGCAAGTGGTAGTGTCGCTTTCATCATTGTTTTTCGTTGGAGAGACGGCTGTCTATCATCATGAAAATATCGGCTTCGGTGCCGGGGTAGTTATCGCGAAGAGCCTCAAGATACTCTCGAGCCTCGAACTTCTTGCCCTGCGCGGTGTAGATGTCGCTCAGGAGTATGAAGCCGCGTGCCACCCAGTAGCGGTGCGGCGAGCCCGACTGCACGAAGCTGCGGGCTGTGTCGAGAGCTTTCTTGTCGTCGCCCTTTTCGTGCAGAGCCTCGGCGGCCTCGTAGGCGCTCTTGGCACCGAATATGTCGGAGGGGTCGACGGCAAGCTCGAGCCACAGGGCTATGGCGGCGTCGGTATTGTCGTCGGCATCGAGCGCCACAGCCTTGGTGTACTTGGCTTCGGTCATCGCCGATGTCGCAGCCGACGAGGCGAGGATGGCGTCGGCCGCCTCGGCCGCCGTGTCGTGGTCGCCAAGGTCGCGGGCGGTGCGCATTATGCCCTGGCGGGCCTCGGTGGCACGCTGCGGTGT
>JAICZO010000513.1 GCA_029057255.1 Muribaculaceae bacterium
GTACATGGCGGGGAAGCACAGCAGGCACACGCCGACGATGATTCCGCCGGTGATGTTCAGCAGCCAGGGGTTGCGGATGCGACCGAAGAAGCGCGTAAGCATATCGCCGGCCTTGCTGTAGTATATCGAGTAGAAGCCGCAGAAAATGCCGAGAGCGCCGACCCACCATATTTTGTCGGGGATGAACAGGCTCGTAGGCAGAAAAATCACATCATAGGAGTAGCCCGTGAGAGCGTAGCATGTCATGCTGCCGCACACCGACGAGACGAAGAGCGCCATCACCGAGAGAGTGCGGACCGGCACTTTGAGTACTTCGAGAGTGAACAGGACACCGCCGACAGGAGCCTTGAAGATGCCGGCGATGCCCGCGCCTGCACCGCAGCCTATCATCGTGACAAGCATCTCGGGCGACACACCGAAGAGTCTGCCGATATTGTTGCCTACAGCCGCCGACGTCGTGGCCGCCGGGTCTTCGGCTCCGGCCGACCCACCCAGACCGAGCGTTATGATGCTCGCTATAAGAGGACGGTAGGCGGTGCGTGCGTCGATGATATAACGGTGGCGTGCGAGTGCTTCGGATATCTGTCTGGTGCCGTGCTCAAGATTGGTATGCACGATATAGCGCTGGTATATGCCCGCCAGCAGAATACCTGCCACGGGCAAGGCGACGATATACCAGTTGTGCCCCGCCACGTTGATGAAAGCGAGAAAGAACGACGCAAGATGTCCGATCGAAAATTTGAGAAACCAGGCTATGAATCCGGCGATGACACCGGTGATTACGGCCATGACCATAAGAGTCAGCCCCGGCGGCATATGGCGTCGCCGGAAGCTGACAAACTTAAGATATAATATTTTCGACCGTGACTTTTGCATCGTTGCTGCTGTCAGTCAGAGTTTGCGGTCGTTGTCGGAGTTACGGTGAAGGCAGTCTCGCCGGTCTCGGGAAGATCATCGGCAGAAGCGACAACCTCGACGGTGAAATAGACAAGGGCAGTGGCAGGCTCCTTAC
>JAICZO010000052.1 GCA_029057255.1 Muribaculaceae bacterium
TTTGTCAAGGGTCCCGAAGCATACCAGTTCGCCCCCGGACGCGGCGACGAGCCCTCGTTCTTCAGCGAACGCAAAATCGACACCGTGCTCTCGCTCAAGGCCGAGACTCATAACTTCCCCACTACGGTAGAGCCCTTCAACGGCGCTGCTACAGGCAGCGGCGGCGAAATCCGCGACCGCCTCGGCGGTGGCCGCGCCAGCCTCCCTCTGGCCGGTACTGCGGTATACATGACATCATACCCCCGCATGAAGGACGGCGTACGCCCCTGGGAAGATGCCGTCGCCGAGCGCAAGTGGCTCTACCAGACACCCTCCGACATCCTCATCAAGGCATCGAACGGCGCCTCTGACTTCGGCAACAAGTTCGGCCAGCCCCTCATCTGCGGTTCGCTGCTCACATTCGAGCACGCCGAGGACAAGCGCGTCTACGGCTTCGACAAGGTCATCATGCTCGCCGGCGGTGTCGGATATGCCACCGCCAACCAGGCCATCAAGGGTAACCCCGAAGCAGGACAGACCGTCGTGCTCGCCGGCGGCGACAACTACCGCATCGGCATGGGCGGCGGCGCAGTATCGTCGGTCGACACAGGCCGCTACGCCGGAGCCATCGAGCTGAACGCCGTGCAGCGCGCCAACCCCGAGATGCAGAAGCGCGTCGCCAACCTCATCCGCAGCCTCGCCGAGAGCCTCGACAACCCCATCGTGTCGATCCACGACCACGGTGCCGGCGGTCACCTCAACGCTCTCTCGGAGCTCATCGAGGCCACAGGCGGCGAAATCGACATCGACGCACTGCCCGTAGGCGACCCCACCCTCTCGGATAAAGAAATCATCGGCAACGAAAGTCAGGAGCGCATGGGCTTCATAGTCAACGCCGACGACATACCCATGATCGAGCGCATAGCTCAGCGCGAGCGCGCCCCGATGTATGTCGTAGGCCGCACGACCGACGACCACCGTCTCCACTTCCGCCGCCGCGAAGGCCAGTCGGCCATCGACCTCGCTGTCGAAGACATGCTCGGCAACCCGCCCAAGACTGTCATCACCGACAACACAGTCGCTCCCCAATTCGGCGAGGCTGCATACGAGCAGGAGAAAATCGCCGAATACATCGACGCCGTGCTCTCGCTCGACGCCGTAGCCTGCAAGGACTGGCTCACCAATAAAGTCGACCGCAGCGTCACCGGACGCGTGGCACGCCAGCAGTGCACCGGCGAGCTCCAGCTCCCGCTCGCCGACTTCGGCGCAGTCGCCCTCGACTACCGCGGCAAAGAAGGCATCGCGACATCTATCGGCCATGCTCCCCAGGTGGCTCTGACCGACCCGCGCGCAGCATCGCGCCTCTCTGTCGCCGAGGCACTGACCAACATCGTCGGCGGCGGCCTCGCTCCCGACCTGTCGACAGTGTCGCTCAGCGCCAACTGGATGTGGCCCTGCAAGAACCCCGGCGAGGACGCTGCCCTCTACAGCGCCGTCGAGGCCTGCTCCGACTTCGTCGTGGCTCTCGGCTGCAACATCCCCACCGGCAAGGACTCGCTCTCGATGACACAGAAGTATGCCGACGGCACCAAGGTGACCGCCCCCGGCACTGTCATCATCTCGGCCGCCGGTCACTCGACCGACATCCGCAAGTGCGCCACTCCGGTCATCAAGCCCACCATCAACTCGACATTATATTATATAGACTTCAGCAAGGCTCCCCTCGCCCTGGGCGGCTCTGCCCTGGCACAGACCCTCGGCAAAGTCGGCGGCGCCACAGCCGATGTCACCGACCCCGAGTACTTCCGCGCAGCCTTCGAGTGTGTCGCCGGCCTCAACAATGACGGCCTGCTCGACGCCATCCACGACGTCAGCGCCGGCGGTCTGGTGACAACCCTGCTCGAGATGTGCTTCGCCAACACCCGCGGCGGCCTCAACTTCTACACCGAAGGCTTCGCCATGTACGGCGAGACCGACCTTGTCAAGATACTCTTCGCCGAGAATCCCGCCGTCGTGATACAGGTATCGGACCGCTACAAGAAGCGCGTCGAGAGCATCCTCGACGACTTCCGTCTCCGCTACTTCCCCGTGGCTTCGCCCTCGCGCGAGAACGTCCTCACAATCTCGCACAGCGACAACCGCACCATCCTCGTGTCTATCCCCGCCGCGCGTCGCCGCTGGTTCGAGCCTTCGTATCGCTTCGACCGTCTCCAGACAGCACCCGCATGCGCCGACAGCCGCTTCGAGAACTTCGACCGCCAGCCCCTGCGCTTCAGCTTCCCCCACTCGTTCGACGGCACCTTCAAGTCGCTCAAGATCACACCCCGCCGCCGCAAGCAGAGCGGCGTGCGCGCTGCCATCATCCGCGAGAAGGGCGTCAACGGCGAGCGTGAGATGGCATACTCGCTCTACCTTGCCGGCTTCGACGTGCGTGACGTACACATGACCGACCTTATGAGCGGCCGCGAGACCCTCGACGACATCAACATGATAGTCTTCTGCGGCGGCTTCTCCAACAGCGACGTGCTCGGCTCTGCCAAAGGCTGGGCCAGCGGATTCAAATGGAACGAGACCGCCCGCGAGACCCTGCGCCGCTTCTACAGCCGCCCCGACACCCTCAGCCTCGGTGTATGCAACGGCTGCCAGCTGATGATCGAGCTTGACCTGCTCGGCGCAGGCACCAACGCCGAAGGCAAGCGCCTCGTCGAAATGCGCCACAACCGCTCGGGCAAGTTCGAGTCGACCTTCCTCTCGGTCAATGTACCCCGCAACAACTCCGTCATGTTCGGCAACCTCTCGGGCATGCAGGCCGGCATATGGGTGGCTCACGGCGAAGGCCGTTTCCACTTCGCCGAAGGTGTGCGCGAGACAGGCCTCAAGGTCGTTGCCCGCTACGCCTACTCCGAGTATCCCGGCAACCCCAACGGCAGCACCGAAGACATCGCAGCCCTTGCATCGGTCGACGGCCGTCATCTTGCCATCATGCCGCACCTCGAGCGCGCCATATTCCCGTGGCAATGGGCATATTACCCCCGCGAACGCCGCAACGACGAAGTGGCCGTATGGATTAAGGCATTCGTCAACGCACGCCGCTGGGTAGAGAAAAACCGCAAAGCCTGATTGACAAATTTTAACACATCCCCGGTGGTCACCCGCCGCCGGGGATTTTGATTTGATACTAAAAATCAGTACCTTTGCGGGCTAATCTGATTAAAAATATTATAATCTCACATAAACAACGTATTCTATGAGTTTGAACATCATAGTGCTTGCCAAGCAGGTGCCCGACACCCGCAACGTAGG
>JAICZO010000053.1 GCA_029057255.1 Muribaculaceae bacterium
GCAGAGTATCGCATCGTGGCCTTCGGATCTATAGCCCGCATATGCCTCAAGGCAATTGAGGACGCCCGCGCTGCTGGTGTCAAGATAGGCATGATTCGCCCAATAACCCTCTGGCCCTTCCCCTATGACCGGATTGCAAGCCTGGCCGAAAAGGTCAAAGGCATACTCACCGTCGAGCTGAACGCCGGACAGATGGTCGAGGACGTACGCCTCGCTGTCGACGGCAAGGTGCCCGTAAGACACTTCGGACGCATGGGCGGCATCGTCCCCAACCCCGGAGAAGTTATCGACGCCCTCGGCGAGCACTTCAACGTTAAATTCTAAGAGCGCTATGAAAACCGAAGATATAATCCGTCCGGAAAACAAAGTATACTCGCGTCCGCGACTGCTCACCGACAACAACACACACTACTGCCCCGGCTGCAGCCACGGTGTAGTGCACAAGATAATTGCCGAGCTGCTCGACGAGATGGGTCTCGAAGACAAGGCTGTCGGCATCGCCCCGGTAGGCTGCGCAGTATTCGCCTACAACTACATCGACATCGACTGGGTCGAAGCCGCTCACGGCAGAGCGCCCGCTCTCGCAACGGCGGCATCGCGCCTCAACCCCGACAACCTCGTCTTCACATACCAGGGCGACGGTGACCTGTCGGCGATAGGCACAGCCGAGACAATACACGCCGCCAACCGCGGCGAGAACATCGCGATAATCTTCATCAACAACGCCATCTACGGCATGACCGGCGGACAGATGGCTCCAACTACACTGCTGGGCATGAAGACCGCGACAACGCCCTACGGCCGCCGCGCCGACCTCAACGGCTACCCCCTTGCCATAACAAACCTGCTGGCACAGCTTGACGGCACATGCTACGTCACCCGCCAGGCCGTACACACTGCCGCTGCTGCCCGCAAGACTAAGGCCGCTATCAAGAAAGCATTCCAGAACGCCATCGCAAAACGCGGCACTTCTGTCGTCGAGATTGTATCGACCTGCAACTCCGGCTGGAAGATGACTCCCGCGCAGTCTAACGACTGGATGGTGGAACACATGTTCGAGAAATATCCTCTCGGCGACCTCAAAAACGTCGAACCTCAAGCCTGACACCCAATTATGAAAGAAGAAATAGTTATAGCCGGATTCGGCGGACAAGGTGTCCTCTCAATGGGCAAGATTCTCGCCTACGCCGGACTGATGGACAATCTCGAAGTGACATGGATGCCTTCGTACGGACCCGAACAGCGAGGCGGTACTGCCAACGTGACCGTAATCGTTTCTGACAGCCCGATCAGCTCGCCCGTGCTCGACATGTTCGACACCGCTGTCGTGCTCAACCAGCAGAGCCTCGACAAATTCGAGAGCAAGGTAAAACCCGGCGGCACTCTCATCTATGACCCCTCGGGCATACACCGCCTCCCCGAGCGCACCGACATCAACGTCGTGCCCGTCGACGCCATGTCTGCCGCCATCGAGCTGAACAACTCCAAGACATACAACATGATTCTGCTCGGCGCGCTCCTCAAGTGCCGCCCCATCGTGGCCATCGACGCCGTGCTCCGCGGCCTCAAGAAGACTCTGCCCGAGCGTCACCACCACCTGCTGCCTCTCAACGAGCAGGCTCTGCAGAAAGGCATGGCCTTAGTCTGACATCACACACCCTACTTCATAACACGCAGGAGGCTGTCCACCGATGGACAGCCTCCTCATTTTTCTATATAGCCTGTATGTAGTGTCAGCTTACCTTGCGTCCGCGGACATAGACGTCGCTTATCCACGGCGTGGTATAGGCATAGGGGATGAATGCCAGCGAGGGCACCGGGCGTGTGATGACAAACGAGGCATCACGGCCGGGAGCGAGCGCGCCGGCGACATCGCCCAGACCCATTGCGGCAGCGCCGTTGACGGTGCAGGCGGCGAGAGCCTCCTCGGGCGTCAGCTTCATCTTTATGCAGCCGAGCGCCCACACCATGCGCATGTCGCCCGAGGGCGATGAACCGGGGTTGTAGTCACTCGCCAGGGCGACGGTAAGTCCGGCGTCGACAGCACGGCGGGCAGGAGCGTAAGGCATGCCGAGGAAGAACGAGGCGCCGGGCAGCATCGTGGCCACCGTGGAGCCGTGACGCAGCACTTCGATTTCTTCGTCGCCCATGCGCTCGAGATGGTCGACCGACAGAGCGTTGTGGCGGCAGCCCACCTGCACGCCGCCCGAGCAGGCAAGCTCGTTGGCGTGTATCTTGGGGAGCATGCCGTAGCGCGCGGCCGCCGTGAGGATGCGGTCAGTCTCGTCGACGGTGAAGAAGCCTTCGTCGCAGAACACGTCCACATAGTCGGCAAGACCCTCGGCGGCAACAGCGGGCAGCATGTCGGCGATGAGCATGTCGACATACTCCGACTGACGGCCCACATAGGCGCGACCCACGGCATGGGCGCCGAGGAAGGTAATCCTGACACGCGCGGGCACAGCCTCGCGGATGCGTGCCGCCACCCTGAGCATCTTGAGCTCGTCAGCCACGGTCAGGCCGTAGCCGCTCTTTATCTCCATCGCGCCCGTACCCTTGGCCATCATCTCGCGGGCACGCTCGACCGACTGGCGGAAGAGCTCGTCCTCCGGCGTATCGTGTAGACGGTCGGCCGAGTTAAGGATACCGCCGCCGCGGCGTGCTATCTCCTCATAGCTCAGTCCGTTTATTTTGTCGAGGAACTCGCCGTCGCGAGTGCCGGCATAGACGATATGGGTGTGCGAGTCGCAGAAAGCGGGCACGACATAGCCGCCGCGGGCGTCAACTACTTCGTGGCGGGCAAGCATGGCGGGGTCGAGCGACGACATAGGCCCGATGGCCTCTATGGTGCCGTCGGCGGCGGTGCTCATCCACACATCGGTGAGCACTGGCGCCGCCTTCATGGCCGGACCCGACAGACGCGAGGTCGACGGAGCCACGGCCATGTGCAGTTGTGCGATATTCAGCAGCAGCATGACTCGACAAATTTAACAGACTCGGCGATATAGGGAGTCATCACAGTGTCGACGTCGATGAATGGTACCTTCTTGCGGAAGTCGGCGTGCATGCCTTCGACTGTCGCCGACGACCTGGCCGGACGGCGGAAGTCAAGCGCCTGTGCGGCGGTGAAAAGCTCGATGCCGAGAACGCGCGCGGTGTTGTTGACAACACGCAGCAGCTTCGTGGCCGAGTTGGCACCCATCGACACATGGTCCTCCTGACCCTGCGAAGAGGGTATCGAGTCGCAGCTCGTGGGCCAGCAGAGACCCTTGCTCTGGTTGACAACCGAAGCCGCGGCATACTGCGTAATCATGAAGCCGCTGTTGAGACCGGGCTTGGCGACAAGGAACGAAGGCAGGCCGCGGGTGCCGCCGATAAGCTTGTAGATACGGCGCTCCGAGATGTTGGACAGCTCGGTCATGGCCACGGCGAGGAAGTCCATCGGCAGGGCTATAGGCTCGCCGTGGAAGTTGCCGGCCGACACGATGATGTCGTCGTCGGGGAATATGGTGGGGTTGTCTGTCGGGCTGTTGATTTCGTCCTCGAGGACTGCTGCCGCATAGTTGACAGTGTCGAGCACGCCGCCGTGAACCTGCGGTATGCAACGGAACGAGTAGGGGTCCTGCACATGCTCCTTGCGGCGCTTGATAAGCTCGCTGCCCTCGAGAAGGGCGCGCATGTCAGCTGCCACTTCGATCTGTCCGGGATGATGGCGCACCTCGTTGACCTGCGGGCCGAAAGGCTCGATGCGGCCGTCGAATGCGTCGAGCGACATGGCGGCGATGCGGTTGGCGGCCTTCATGAGGCGCTTTGCGCGACACACCGCCCATACGCCGTGAGCCGACATGAACTGTGTGCCGTTGAGCAGCGCCAGGCCCTCTTTCGACATCAGCTGCACAGGCTCCCAGCCCTTCTCGGCAAGCACTTCCGATGCGGGGCGGATGCTGCCGCCATACAGCACTTCGCCGAGGCCGAGCAGCGGCAGGCACATGTTGGCAAGCGGAGCGAGGTCGCCCGAAGCACCGAGCGAGCCCTGCTGATAGACCACCGGCAGCACGTCGTTGTTGAAGAAATCGACCAGACGCTCCACTGTCGACAGCTGAACGCCCGAGTTGCCGTAGCTGAGCGACTGTATCTTCAGCAGAAGCATCATCTTGACGACTTCCGGCTCGACACGCTCTCCCACGCCGCAGGCATGCGACATGACGAGATTGCTCTGGAGCTGCGACAGGTCGTCGGCACTGATCGAGATGTTGCACAGCGACCCGAAGCCGGTGGTGATACCGTAGACAGGCTCGCTGCACGACTCTATCTTGCGGTCGAGATACTCGCGGCAGCGGCTTATCAGGCCGCGCACTTCCTCGCCGAGGGCGATGTGCGTGCCGCTTTCAACTATTCTACAAGCCTCTTCGATGCTGAGGCGGGCAGTGGATATTTCGTGAACCTTATTCATGATTTTTCAGTGCGTTTTCGATAACAGAATCAGAAGCATAATTGGGCATCGTCACCTTGAGGCCGGGCGTACGCTCCATCTCGCGGCGGATAGCGTCGTTGGCGCCCTTGTTGCGCGCCCAGCTGCGGCGTGCTATACCGTTGTTGACGTCCCACAGCAGCATCGAGCGGATGCGGGCGGCTGCTTCCTCGCTGCCGTCGATGACCATGCCGAAGCCACCGTTGATGACCTCGCCCCAGCCTACACCGCCGCCGTTGTGTATCGACACCCATGTGGCGCCGCGGAAGGAGTCGCCGATTACGTTCTGCACGGCCATGTCGGCGGTGTAGCGCGAACCGTCGTAGATATTCGATGTCTCGCGGTAGGGCGAGTCGGTGCCCGACACGTCGTGGTGGTCGCGGCCGAGCACGACGGGCGCCTTGATTTCGCCGCGTGCGATGGCGTCGTTGAAGGCGAGGGCTATCTTTGTGCGGCCCTCGGAGTCGGCGTAGAGGATACGCGCCTGCGAGCCTACGACGAGCTTGTTGGGGCCGGCTTCACGGATCCAGTGGATATTGTCGTCGAGCTGGCCGCAGATGTCGGCGGGAGCATCCTTGCGGATTTCCTCGAGCACGCTCGCGGCGATACGGTCGGTGGCGGCCAGGTCCTCGGGGTCGCACGAGGTGCACACCCAGCGGAACGGGCCGAAACCGTAGTCGAAGAAGAGCGGGCCCATGATGTCCTCGACATACGACGGATAGCGGAACTTGCCGTCGGGAAGGACGATGTCGGCGCCGGCGCGCATCGACTCGAGCATGAAGGCGTTGCCGTAGTCGAAGAAGTACATGCCGCGGGCGGTGAGCTTGTTGATGGCGGCCACCTGGCGGCGCAGCGACTCCTGCACGCGGCGGCGGAACTCCTCGGGGTCGTCGGCCATCATGGCCTTGGCCTCATCGAAGCTGAGACCGACGGGATAGTAGCCGCCCGCCCAGGGATTGTGCAGCGATGTCTGGTCGGAGCCGAGCTCGACGTCGACACCCTCCTCGGCAAGACGCTCCCACAGGTCGACCACGTTGCCGAGGTATGCCAGCGACACGGCCTCGCGCTTCTCGCGGGCGACACGGGCGCGGTCAAGCAGCTCGTCGAGTGAGGTATACACTTCGTCGACCCATCCCTGCGAGTGGCGTGTCTCGACGGCCTTCGGGTTGATTTCGGCCACGATGGTCACCACTCCCGAGATATTGCCCGCCTTGGGCTGCGCGCCCGACATGCCGCCGAGACCGGCGGTGACGAAGAGCATGCCTCCGAGATCGGTGCGGCCGGGGGCAAGACGGCGGCGGCCGGCGTTGAGCACGGTGATGGTCGTGCCGTGCACGATGCCCTGCGGGCCGATGTACATGTAAGAGCCGGCTGTCATCTGGCCGTACTGGCTCACGCCCATAGCGTTGAAGCGCTCCCAGTCGTCAGGCTTGGAGTAGTTGGGGATGACCATACCGTTGGTCACCACCACGCGGGGTGCGCCGGGGTGCGAGGGGAAGAGTCCCATAGGGTGACCCGAGTACATGACGAGGGTCTGCTCGTCGGTCATCTCGCTGAGATAGCGCATGGCAAGGAGATACTGCGCCCAGTTCTGGAACACGGCACCGTTGCCGCCGTAGGTGATCAGCTCGTGCGGATGCTGGGCCACGGCCTTGTCGAGGTTGTTCTGAATCATCATCATGATTGCCGCCGCCTGACGCGACTTCGCGGGATACTCGTCGATAGGACGGGCATACATGTCGTAGTCGGGGCGGAAACGGTACATATAGATGCGGCCGTAGCGGCGGAGCTCGTCGGCGAACTCGGGGGCGAGCACGGCGTGATGCTTTTCGGGGAAATAGCGCAGGGCGTTGCGCAGGGCGAGCTTCTCCTCCTCGGGAGTCAGAATCTTCTTGCGGCGCGGCGCATGGTTTACCGTTGTGTCATAGGGCTTGGGAACGGGCAGCTCGTCGGGGATGCCGGCTGCCACACTGCGGCGGAATTCTTCCGTTGTCATACAGCTTCTATTTTGGAGTCTACAATTTCAAGAACTTTTTCTTCGGCCTCGCGGGCGGCGTCGGCGGCGAACTGACCCTCAGCCACAAGCTTGCGGGCGCGCTCCTTGTCGCGGAGGCCGGCGGCGTTGATGCGCACGTTGAGCAGGGCGCCGCGGACGGCGGCACGTGCGGCGAGAGCGCCCACACCGGCATCGCTTACCGACGCGGGATTGCCCTGGCTTGCCACAGCCTCGAGCAGACCGAATGTCTCGAGGGCGGCGTGGACAGTCTTCAGAGGCACTTCACAGGCATAGAGCGTTGCGGCCTCGAGAGCCTCGGCACGGGCCTGCTTCTCCTCGTCGGTGCCCTTGGGCATGGCGAAGACGGCCATGATGCGGTTGAAGGCCTCGGTGTCCTCGTCGACAAGATGCAGCAGACGCTCCATAAGAGCCTGGCCTTTCTCGGCAAGGTCGGAGAATTCTTCCCAGCGCTCATCCCATCCGGCCTTATGCGACGAGAGATTGGCCACCATAGTGCCGAGGGCGGCGGCGAGGGCGCCCATGTATGCCGAGATAGAGCCGCCGCCGGGAGCGGGCGACTCTGATGCTGTCTCCTCGGCGAAACCGAGGCAGGTCATGTCGACGAGCTTTTTCTGCCCGGCCTCTTCGGCCTCGAGCAGATACTCGATGATTTTCTCCGACGCCTCGAAGGGCTTGAGCTCGTCAAGACCCATCGACTTGACAGCCATGCGCACAATCTCGCGCTCGGGGATGCCGAGCGAGCGCTGCTGCTTGCGCAGGAAGTGCTTGCCGGCCTCGACGATGGCCTTCTTGGGCACGAGACCGACAATCTCGGTGCCGGTCACGCGGATGCCTCGGGCAGCTGCCGCACGGCACACTTCGTCGAAGGCGACGTGGAGCGGTGTGGCATTGGTGTCGGTGATGTTCATCGACACCTGGGCGATGCCGTACTCGTCGATATACCAGCCGATGGCCTTGGTGCCCTTGAGCGTGCCGGGTATCATGACCGGCTTGCCGTTCTCGTCCTTGAGCGGCTTGCCGGTGAGCTTGCCGCCTTCGCGGGCGGGACGGCCTTTCTCGCGGACGTCGAACGCTATGGCGTTGGCGCGGCGGGTCGATGTGGTGTTGAGATTGAAGTTGACGGCGATGAGGAAGTCGCGGGCGCCGACAGTGGTAGCGCCGGTGCGGGCAACGTCTTCGTCATAGGGGCGGTCGCCGAAGTCCGGAGCCTTGCCGGGGTGGTTCATCTTCTCGGGAAGAGCCTCGTACTCGCCGGCACGGCACACGGCAAGGTTCTTGCGCTCGGGCACAAAAGCCGCGGCCTCGTAGCAGTAAGTCGGGATATTAAGCTCCGACGAGATACGCTCGGCAAGCTTGCGCGACAGCTCGGCACACTCCTCGAGAGTAACACCCGACACAGGGATGAGCGGGCAAACGTCGGTGGCACCCATGCGGGGGTGAGCACCGTGGTGGTGACGCATGTCGATTAGCTCGGCGGCACGTCTGACGCCTCTGAAAGCAGCCTCGACGACGGCCTCGGGCGAGCCTACAAAAGTCACTACCGTGCGGTTGGTGGCCACGCCGGGATCGACGTCAAGCAGTTTGACACCTTCGACCGACTCAATGGCGCCGGTTATACTGTTTATCACATTCATATCGCGGCCTTCGCTGAAATTGGGCACGCACTCTATGATTCGTTTTTCCATCTGATCAGACTTGGTTTATGTATCGCCACAAAAATACAATTTTTTTTTGATAGAAGAAGCGCTATTTTCAGGTCTTGACTGTAATAAAAATTCATTTTTTGCGTCTAACTAATCAAACAAGTCATTTTTCACACAATGGATTATATTCTGACTGCCGAAAATATCACCAAAGACTTCACCGGACACCGCGCCCTCGACGACGTGTCGATAGCTGTCCCCCGAGGCAAGGTATACGGCCTGCTCGGCCCCAACGGCGCCGGCAAGACAACTCTCATCCGCATCATCAACCACATAACCGCCCCCGACCGCGGGCAGGTAATCTTCGACGGACACCCCCTGACCGCCGACGATGTCTTCAGCATCGGGTACCTCCCCGAGGAGCGCGGACTATACAAGAAAATGAAAGTCGGCGACCAGGCCTTATTCTTCGCCCGCCTCAAGGGCCTCGGCAAAAAAGAAGCCGAGCAGGCGCTGAGGGCATGGTTCGAAAAACTCGAAATCACCGAGTGGTGGGACAAGAAAGTCGAGGAGCTTTCCAAAGGCATGGCACAGAAAGTGCAGTTCATCGTCACCGTCCTCCACAACCCCAAGCTGCTCATCTTCGACGAGCCGTTCTCAGGTTTCGACCCCATCAACGCAGGCGTCCTCAAGCGCGAGATACTCGCCCTGCGCGACAGTGGTGCCACGGTGATATTCTCAACCCACAACATGGGCAGCGTCGAGGAGCTCTGCGACGAGATATCGCTCATCAACCGCTCGCGCAACATCCTCAGCGGCTCGGTGCGTGACATCCGAGAGCAATTCGCCGACAACCGCTACGCCCTCGCATACGTCGGCAACCCCGACGCACTGCGCGCAGCCGTAGCTCCGATGTGCGCCACCTTCGACACCGGCGCCATCGACACCGACGGCAACGCCACCGTCACCGTCA
>JAICZO010000054.1 GCA_029057255.1 Muribaculaceae bacterium
AGACCTGAAGTGGTATATAATGGACTCCGGTCACTATATACTTAAGTTCGACCTTCGCAACTGGACCCTCAGCACAACCTTCGTCGGCTATTGATACCCCCCCCGACTGAGAATGATTAGAACGGTTCAGGGTTTTCCCCTCGACAGTTAGAAATGGTTAGTTTTAGGTTTCCTATGAGGCCGCCTCGCTCCGGCACAGCAGCCGGAGCGAGGGTTGCCCCTCGAGAGACTTAAAGAAAAAAACGGCTTTATGACACGATACTCTATTTTGAATAAATTTGCCGCTGCTGCGATGGCCTGCATGATGGCCTTCTCATCGACAGCGTGCGATGAAAAAAAACAAAACAACGGCGGTGGCAATGACGAGCCTGACCCCGTGACTCCCGAGCTGCCCGCTCTCCCCGAGCCCGGCGACATTCACACCTACAAGGCACCTCTCTACTGGAGCATATACGAGTATGCCCGCGAGATGGAGCTTGCCGGCATACCCTACGATCAGATGGACCTCTCTTCTGACCAGTGGGACGCCGTCATCGATATGATGGCCACCAGGTTCAAGCCCTACGGCTACGACATGATATGCACCGACGGCTTCCTGCCGCAGAGAGCGCGCGACGGCGGCATCTATATGTCGCACTACGGCTCTATGCCGCTGAAGGAACTCGTGCGCCGCGCCAAGGAAAAGGGTCTCAAGGTGGGTGTATACGACAACCCGTTCTGGATTAAGGGCAATCTTAACAGCAAGGTGCCCGGAACAAACTATACTCTGCGCTCGCTTCTGCGCAACCCTCAGGACAAGGTGATGTATCCTGAGGTCACCGACCGCCCCGACTTCACCTGGCTTGTGACCGATCACCCCGGCGCACGCGAGTATATCGACGGCTGGTTCAAGCACTATCACGACATGGGCGTTGACTTCGTGCGCATGGACTTCATGTGCTGGTATGAAGACGGCGACCCCGGCCGCGACTATTTCGTGACCTGCGGCTACGGCCGCGAGCGCTACGAGCGCGGTCTTGCCTACATCTGCGAGTCTGCCGCCAAGTACGGCATCTTCACATCGATCGTCATGCCCGAGATGTACCACGACGCCGAGCTTGAGCGCAAGTACTGCAACATGACCCGCATCGTGCAGGACACCAATATCGGCGGCTGGCACCATTTCTCGTCGTTCAACCGCGGCAAGATCTATGACCGCTGGCCTTACGCCGACAACCAGATGGACGGCTTCACCCACTGGAGCCACATCGGCGGCCGCGGCAAGATTATCCTCGACGGCGACTTCCTGCGCCTCAACCGCTGCACTACCGACGACGAGCGTCGCGCCCAGGTATCGCTCCAGCTTATCGCCGGCGGCCCCGTGGCCATAGCCGACACTCCCGAGACCATCGGCGAGCTTGACAAGTTCTACACCAACGAGGAGCTTCTCGCCCTCAACACCGACCGCTTTGTCGGCAAGCCCCTGTCGGATGCAATCGACAGCGAGGGCAGCTGCATATGGTGGGGCACCATGAGCAACGGCGATGTCGTGCTCGCGATGTTCAACCGCGAGGAGACTCCGCGCGACATGAGCGTCGACCTCAGCCGCCTCGGCATCAACGGAGCATGCGACGTCCGCGACCTCTGGGCGCATCAGGACGAAGCGCCTGTCTACGGCTCCTTTAAGGCCTCCGTGCCCGCTCATGGCTGCAAGGTGGTGAAGATGGTCGACCGGGCTATGCCCAAGAATATATTCATGGTCGGCCCGTCGTCGCCCGGCCTCTGGGACCTCGACTGCGCACCCGAGATGGTCAACGAAGGCAACGGTGTATTCAGCTACCGCGGAAATCTCTATAAGGGCGAGCTGCAGTTCATCGACGCCAAAAACTGGGACACCGCTATCCGCTACGTGCCCGAAGTGGGCGGCTGGCATATCGTATATGCTTCCGATGCTACTATCATCGGCGAGGCCGGCAGCGACCGCAAATGGTACGTGCCCGACTATGGCACATGGGACGTGAAAATGAATTTTGGCAACGGAGGAAAACTCGAGAGAATCACTGCCGAGCCCGTGGGCGATCTTTCGCCTCTGATGGTTCCGCTTGGCGCGGCTCCCGGCCAGTGGGACTCCGCATTCCCCAATCCCCGCAGCTACATCTATCCCGTAGCCGGCACAAGCGATGTTTTCGTATGGGAGGGCAGACTGCCTTACAACGAGCGCAAACAGCTTAAGTTCATATCCTATCCTACCAACTGGTGGGAGGCCGAGTAC
>JAICZO010000055.1 GCA_029057255.1 Muribaculaceae bacterium
TTTTGCATCAGTTTTTCATGGTATTAGATTTAAGGTGAAAAGATTATTCGTCGTGATGACGAGTAATTTTTTTTGTATACAGGCATAAGACATGATATAGGCACGGCCTGCGCCCCGGATGGTGCAGGCCGTGCCGTTGTCAACACAGTCTTCTATCGTCTATGTTTATGTCCCGGTGTCAGAGCACACCCTGCGCCATCATCGCCTCGGCCACCTTCATGAAGCCGGCAACGTTGGCACCGCGCACATAGTTTATATAACCGTCGTCCTGACGTCCGTACTCGACACACTGTTCGTGTATGGCCTTCATGATGTCGCGCAGCTTGCTGTCGACCTCGGCAGCGCTCCATGACAGCTTCTGCGAGTTCTGCGCCATCTCAAGGCCTGAAGTGGCCACGCCGCCTGCATTGGCTGCCTTGCCGGGGGCATACAGTATGCGGGCCCCGACAAACTTATGCACGGCCTCGGGAGTCGAAGGCATGTTGGCGCCCTCGCTGACAGCGATACATCCGCCGGCGAGCAGAGCGTCGGCATCGTCGCCGTCAAGCTCGTTCTGAGTAGCCGAAGGCATGGCGATATCACACTTGACGAGCTTCCAGGGGCGCTGTCCGGCATGGTACTCCAGCTCGGGGAACTTGTCGGTGACTTCGCTCAGGCGTCCGCGCCAGTATGTCTTAAGCTCGAAGATGTAGTCGAACTGCTCTTTGGTGAGCCCGTCGGGAGCGATGATGCAGCCCTGCGAGTCGCTCATCGACACGACCTTCGCACCAAGCTCGATGATTTTCTGCGCCGTGAAGTTGGCCACATTACCCGAGCCTGAGATGGCCACGCGCTTGCCTCTGATGTCGATGCCACGCGTCGCCAGCATGTTGAGCAGGAAGTAGCAGTTGCCATAGCCGGTGGCCTCAGGGCGTATCAGCGAGCCGCCGAATGTCAGCCCCTTGCCGGTGAATGTGCCAGTGAACTCACGCGCCATCTTCTTATAGTAGCCGTACATATAACCGACTTCACGCGCACCCACGCCGATGTCGCCGGCAGGCACGTCGGTATCGGCGCCTATATGCCGCCACAGCTCTGCAATATACGCCTGGCAGAAACGCATTATCTCCATGTCGCTCTTGCCCTTGGGCGAAAAGTCGGAGCCTCCTTTGGCGCCGCCCATCGCGAGTGTCGTGAGCGAGTTCTTGAAGGTCTGCTCGAAAGCCAGGAACTTGAGGATTGAAAGGTTGACCGACGAGTGGAAACGGATGCCGCCCTTATAGGGACCAATGGCATTGTTATGCTGCACGCGGTAGGCCATGTTGTTGCGCACGCGGCCCTTGTCGTCGACCCATGACACGCGGAACATGAATACCCTGTCGGGCATGCACAGACGCTCTATCAGATTCACGCGTTCGAACTCTGGGTGTTGGTTGTAGACATCCTCAATCGATGTCAATACTTCTTCTACGGCCTGATGGTACTCGGGCTCATTGGGAAAGCGGCTTTTGAGATCAGCCAGCACTTCTTTTGTTTTCATCCGGAATATACTGAAATTGTTGGAAACGATGCAAAATTACACATTTTTGCACAGACTCGCAACTTTTTGCACATTTTCAGACGCATTTTAAAGAAAACAGACTAAAGCGCCGCACTAAAAAAGCGGCACCCCATCAGCCGATGGAGTGCCGCCATGATTCTATATCAGTGCTTTACTGCAGTCTATCAGAAGTAGAATGTGCAGTTGAGAGCACCGCCGATATTCTCGGTACCGAAGTTGAGACCGCGGTTGCCGGGAGTATTGAGGTCTGTGCGAGTTTCGAGAGCCTGGTATGCCTGGTTGTAGCCTTCGCTCTTAGTCACGCCCTTGGAGCCGAAAACGCCATAGAGCGAGAGGTTTACCTCAGCACCGAGAGAGATGCGGGGAGCAACAAACCACTCAGCACCAACGCTGCCGTATACACCGGCTGCGAAGTTGGGACCCGAGTTTCTCGAAGTCACGCGGTAGCCGTCGCGTGCAGCGACTTCGCTACCGAAAGAGTTGGTAGGCTGCTGGTTGAACGCTGTCAGTTCGTTACCGTAGCTGTAGTTATATCGCGATGTGCTGAAGCCGAAGAGGGCGCCAAAGCCGAAGACACCCTGCACGCGGCGCTTGCCAAGACGATATTCACCACCTACCATAAGAGAACCGCCCGACTGAGTGCGCTTGCGGGCGTCGATAACAGTTGCCTCGCTCAGAGGGTCGAGGTAGATACCGAGGTCGTCCTGAACGTAGGCACGCTCTGTGTTCTGGCGTACGCGCACGCCGAGATTTACCTTGAGGCCCCACTCGTCGGTGAGCATATACTTGCCGGCGATCGAAACGTCGGGACGGATGCTGAACATGTCTTCATACTCGAAGGGCTTGCCGCCGACGGGAGTCTCGCTGTCTTTGAAAGCACCACCGATTGTGCGCACGAGAGGTACGAGGTCGACGCTCACGGCGAAGTCTCCCTGAGCGGGCAGATACTTCTTCGCGCAGCTTGCATTGGCGGCTGCATTAGCGGAGCAAGTTTCCTGAGCTCCTGCGCATACACCGGCCGATACTATTGCTGCGGATATTATGCTGATTATAGTTTTCTTCATGAGTGATGCTTATTATTTGTTGTTTTCCTCGAGGCTTGCCTTGAAGTCTTCAAGCCAGGGATTGTATTCGCCGAATGCGCCTGCGCTGTAGCCATAGAGTTCCTGGCCGTTGTTGAGGGGGTTGAATACCATAGCCTTGAAGTCTTCAGACACAACCTGTGCGGCCACGGGGTAGCTTGCATAGTAGGTACCGGTGCAGAATGTCTGGGAATAGAAACCGACGAGCTTGCGAGCTTCGTAGTCGTAGTAGGTATATTCGTTATCGAAGGCGTTAGTGCCTTTGCGCAGAACCTGCTCGTAGTGTGTGAAGTTGCCGTTGTAGGTCACGCATGTCAGTTCGTAGCCGAAGACAGCGGGGAAGCCGGCTACAGGAACCTGAAGCGAGAAGTTACCGCTGGCGTCGGTAGTTGTGTTGTAGGTGAAAGTTTCGCCGGAGGTGTAGTTTACCTTCAGGATGAGGTCGACTTTGGCTGCGGGCTCGAAGCAGTACTGAACGCGTGCGTCGTCGTAGCCGATCAGTTCTTTGTCAAGGTTGCGGATAGGAGTAGCAGCGATTTTGTACTCTACGTTCTGGCCTACAGTACCGTTGAGAGTAGCGTACTCGTTGAAGCCGCTGAAGCTGTCGTCGGTGTTGCACTCTGTGCAGACGAAGCTTGCAAGACGGATGCCGTTGCTGTGGATGTCAGAGAAAGTGCGGTAGCCGCGGATTACGACTTCTTCAGTGTTGGTGACAACCTTGTTGTTGACGATCTCTACGACCGAACGCTCTGTGAGGAAGTCAGCAGTCTTGACAGTAGCTGTGATGCTGTTGGAGGGAGCGGGAATCTCGATGGTGTAGTTACCCTGCTCGTCAGTTGTTGTGGTGAATGTTGTCTCACCGGTGAGGCCGTTGCCGTAGCCGCTGTTGTCAACAGTCACGAATACTTCGGAGTTGGCAACGGGCTTGTAGTTGTATACAAACTTGCCGCCTTCATAGGTTGTGCCCTGGTTGTAGACAATCTGACCCTGAAGGGTGCAGCGTCCGGGTACGTTCTCGATGTTGAAGGTGGTCTGCTCGTCGGAGCAAGCCACGAGGAGCGAAGCTGCAAAGAATGCAGCAGCGAGAGTTTTGATACTTCTCATAAAGTTAATGATTGGAATGATAAATATAATTAGATACCTGATGGTCAGTAGTAAAGAATTACACAAAGAACAAGAAAAGGCAAGAATGCTTTTTTATGACAGCGCAAATTTAACTCAAAATTTTATATCTACAAAATATTTTAACATCAATCGATTGCCGGGTCGCGTGCAGGTCGCGAAATCCGGGACATAAAACACCCCGCCGCAGGCTTGCCGGGCGGGGCGCTACAGGGGGTAATCCGAGCCTTATTTTTTAACGAGACTCTGCAGGAATGCCTTCACCGTATCATTTACGTCGAACGACCTTATGCCGCTGAAATTGACGCCAAGCTCCGACGCCAGCTTCTCGGGGCTGATATAGTACATGGTCTCGTCGGAGTAGATGACGCCTTTGGCGATGAGGGCGTCGAGGACGATGCGCCCGGTCGATTTGTCGCCTATGCGGCTGTCAATCTTGCGTTTGTACTTGGCCAGCACTCCCTTGCTGTGCGAGCGGAAGTGGAGGATGATGCGTCGCAGTTTCTGATAGTAGTCCATGAGGTCCTTGTCGTCGAAGCGCGCCGCCGCTCCACCGACCTTGTACTGCACCAGAGGGAAGTACATGTCGCTGTTGTTGACAAACTGCACATCGGCGCCGCCCATATTGCTCACCACTGGCAGTGAGCCGTCGGATGTGGACGAGCAGAATGTATCGCATTCAATGATGATTTCCTTGTCCTTGCCGTCCGCCGACCCGTTAAATACTATATCTGAAGCTTGCAGCATCAGGCTGTCGACCCTGAACTCCACGTTGGACGTGAACTCGGCGCGCACCTCGGGCATGACGACATCTACCGGCGCGTCGATTATCATGTTGCGCACGGCAGAACCCAGCTCGAGAGCCTGCCCGACAGGTATAACGAGGCTGAGCTCGGCATCGGTCTCGGTCTCCTGCTCGCCTGAACCGGGATGCTTGAACTCCGCCGAGCAGCGCACCACGCCCTCGGCCTCGATGGTATAGTCGTCGGAGAGCGCTTCAATCTCGAGCATGACGCGGTTGTCGGTGCGGTCGCGCGACTGATAGGAGTCATAGAGGAAGCGCAAGAAACGCGGGGCGACCTCAGCATCACGGCCGTATGAGCATATGTAGAAGTCGAAGAGCATGTACATGCCGCCGAAATGACGGTGCAGATAGCCGTATATGGCATCGGCATACTTCGACTCACCCATAAATCTGACAAGCAGATAGCTCTCGAAGACGACGTTGACGACCCTGCCGGAATGGTCGAGGAAGGGATGGTCCTTGAGCCAGTCCTCTATCTTCGCGTTGTACAGACGGTTGAACCCGTCATCGTCGGTGAGCCTGAAGTCACACTCTCGGTCAAGCATCCTGCACAGCAGCCTCTCGCACTGCTCGTCGGGTCTGAAGGCCTTGGCCCGTACCATGTCGCTGAAGTCTGTGCTGCGGTGCTCGAGGATGTCGTCGTACGACACTTTGCCGACTTCACGGAGGAGGATGCGCTCGATGATGTCGGCTACAAGCTCGACATTCTTCTTGTTGTCCTGCTTCAGTTCCCTGTGCAGGTCAAAGAAATTCAGGTTTTCGCGGAGCATCATGCCTATCGACTGCAGCACGGGGGCATAGCCGATGAAGCGGCGGAAGAGTTTGCTGCGCATGTCGGACTCGCTCTTGAAGAAACCTTCGACCGACTCTATTATATAATCGCGCACGCGCGCGTATTCCGCCCGGCGACTGCTTATTGCATTGGCAGGCATGGCGTTGTCAACAAACTCCTTGGCCTTGTCGATGATGAAAGGCTCGATCTGCAGCAAGGCGACAGGCACTCCCCTCTCCTCAAAAAACATCGTGGCGAACTCAAGCACACTCGTCCTGCCGAAGATGACAAAGGGGCATCCCGTCGATGTCGAAGCCATCGTGGCTATATCGCCGAGAAAGCTCTCGAACGCAGCCTGACCGGTCTTGACATAACCCTCGTCGAGGGCGTCAATCAGCACCGACACACCGCCGCTCTGCAGCCCCGACAGAAAGGCGGGGAGCTGGTCGGGCGGAAGAGTCTGGAAGAGCATGCCGACGAAGGAGTAACTGCCGACGGCCTCGTGCTTGCCGAGGTCGAACACCGGTGTCGATGCCTGCTGCGATATGCTCGTAGTCATGGCGGTCTTGCCTGTGGCGCCGGGCGCTGAGACGAGTATTATGCGGGCACCGTCGACAGGCACATCCGCTACCGATGTCGGCTGACGCGACAGCACCGGCTCGACATACTTGAGGTCGGGGTCGGAGCGATAGCCGAACGACGGATTGTCCTTTATATCGAATCTGTCCTTGCCGACGGCTCCGGAGAGCAGGCCGACAAGACGGTGGAAACTTATTGTTTTGCTGTCACTCATATATGTTATACATTGCTGAAAGTCTCGATGTCGGAGTCAAAGCGCCGGCAGTCGGTGTAGTATACTTTCACTTTGGTAATCTGTTTCAGTTCACTCTGCATGCGGCTGTTGCAGTAGTCGGCCAGCGAGGCGCCGCCCGCCAGATAATTGAGGTTAGAGGCTATTGACGTCAGCGGCTCGCGACCGGTGTCGATGTCGGTCACAAACACTACCGCGAGCGGTATCGCGTCGAAGGCATCATCGCCGACGACGGCGCGGCACATCGCCACACTGCCGTCATGCTTCTTCTGCAGGCTCTCGCGGTATTTCTGAGCCTTATTGTCAATAATATCGGTCGTAGCCACGGCGCCGGTCTTGGGATTACGCATCACCCGCGACCAGCTCTTCAGCTCGACGAAGAAGAGTGTGCTGTCGGCGCTGTTGGTAGTCAGTCCGTCGGATGAAGCTATGGCCGGACATCCGTTCAAATGGCAGTACTGCGCCTCGAACGTATCGAAGTCAATCATGCCGTGAGCCGACCCGGCAGCGCAGGCCGGAGTCTTTCGGCACACCTTGTCGATGCCGCACAGCGTGCTGTATATCTGTTTATTGCCACAATACGCCTCAAGGGCTGCCAGTAAGTCGGAGGGCTTCATCGGGCGGAGTTCTTCTCTCGGGCGAGATCGACGTTCATGATTCTGTTGAGGGGCTCGGCGAGGGTGACAAACACATCGCCGAGGCTGTCGGAGACGTCGCGCAGGTTCTTGCGGCCGTCGCCTGCCTCGTCCGACATATAGTAGCTGACAAAGCGCTCGGCCTTATGGAGAGCTGCGTAATAGCGTATGGCCTGTATGAAGTAAGGGCTGTGGGTGGTCACCACGACAGGTATGCCGGCCAGCGACAGCTGCACAAGCACGTCGGCGAAATTTATCTGCCACTCGGGGTGCAGGTGGTTTTCAGGCTCGTCCCACACGAGCATCTTGTTAAGGCTCAGCACGCCGTTGTCGAGGAAGAGCTTGAGCACGCCGAATGTCTTCAGACCCGACGCCACATTTCCGGCCGGGAACTCGATGCCGTCACGCTCGAAGACGAGTCGGCGGCTCTGACTGTCGTAGCGGAAGCTGCTCCGCACCTTGGTGACTTCGTCAGGATTCAGGACGCCCGCCGAGGCTCCCATCGCGGGCAAGGTGAGCTTGCGCACAAAGTCGACTATGTGCGGCTGCACCGGGGCATACGATGTCAGCATGTCGGGGTAGGGCCTCAGCGTCTCGAGAATAGCCGACACAAGGTGGGCATAGAGGGGCGAGTCGACAAGCGTTATGTCGTCAGGGAAGTTTCTGAAGGCCGGCAAGCATGCGATACGGCATCCCGAAGCGCCCACAGTATACGCCAGAGTCTCGCTGATGCCGGGCAGTGAGGTCGAGTCATCTCCCGACAGAGTCACCGACGCCTCGCAAGCTCCGGCGGATATTACATCTCCCGTAAACTCATCGTCGAGCAGGCTGCGGAGTCGGTTGGCCACGCGGCCGTCGTCGCTGCTGTCGGTCAAGGCCTTGCGGAGTCCGGTCAGGGCATCCACACACAGGCTGCGCATACGAGGCGTCAGCTCGAGGCCGGGCAGAGCGGCAAGTATGGTGTTGAGAAACTTGTCGACACCGCTTCGGTCGAGAGCCATAAGCTTGGCGACGCCGTCCTCGGGCGTCGTGGGCAGGTTGACGGCGAGCACCGAATCGGTGAAGCGCAGGGTGCCGAGGCGCTCGTAGAGCACATTCAGCGCCCGTGCCACGTCATCGGCACGGTTGCTGAACCCCGACAGCGAAGCCTCCGAGAGCGCTTTGAGCGAGGCAAAGAGCACCTTCCCGACCGTACTTTTACCGCTGTCGTTCGGTCCGGCGATGACAGTTAGTCCGTCAAGACGGACGTCGGCCGAAGATATACACCCTATGTTGCTTATTCTAATTCTCATGACTCTTGCGTATTATAGCGCAAATATAATCAAAAAAATGACAAGTCAATACCCTTTCCTGTATTTGTCGGCCGTGTCGTCGGTCTCCTCGAGTATGCTCAGATAGGAGTTGTAGCGCGACTGCGATATGCGGTTCTCCTCAAGAGCCTCAAGGACGGCGCAGCCGGGCTCGTGGGTATGGGTGCAGTTGCCGAAGCGGCAGTCCTTAGAGATTTTGAAAATCTCGGGGAAGTAATGGCTCACTTCCTCGCGGCCGAACTCCACCACGCCGAAGCCCCTCACGCCGGGAGTATCTATAATCTCGCCACCGCCGGGCAGGGTGTACATCTCCGAGAACGTTGTGGTGTGCATGCCGGTGTCGTGCGCCGCCGAAATCTCGGCCGTGCGCAGGTCAAGACCCGGAATGAGAGCGTTGATAAGAGTCGACTTGCCGACACCGGAGTTGCCCGAGAAGAGCGATACCTTGTCGCAGAGGTAGTCGCAGAGCTTGTCAAGGCCGTCGCCGGCGGCTGCCGACACGGCGAATACCGGATAGCCTATCGAGCGGTACAGATACATGACGGCATCGAGCAGCTCGTCGTCGCCCTCCTCGACAAGGAGGTCGGTCTTGTTGATGACTATCGCGGCCTGCACGCCATACGCCTCCGATGTCGCCAGGAAGCGGTCGATGAAGGTGAATGATGTCGTCGGGTGCGCGAGCGTCGCCACGAGCACGGCGCAGTCGACATTGGCGGCGATGATATGCGCGGCCTTCGACAGATTGCTGGCGCGGCGGATGATATAATTGCGGCGAGGCACGACGGCAGTGACGAATGCCACACCGTCGGGACCCTGTTCCGACAGCTCCACTACATCGCCCACGGCCACGGGGTTGGTGGTGCGGATGCCCTTTATGCGGAAGTTGCCCTTGGCCAGACACTTCACTTCGGCACCGTCGGCAGTGCGCGCCACATAGTGCGCTCCGGTGTTGCGGATTATGGTTCCTTTCATTTTCATGCGTCAAAATTAGTCAAAAAAGCCCGAAAAGCTGACATTTTCAGCCTTCTGTTTGTTGTATATATGATAAAATAC
>JAICZO010000056.1 GCA_029057255.1 Muribaculaceae bacterium
CTTTTTAATAAAGCGCAGCTATGGCCGGAGTAAAACCTAAGAATGCCCTCGGGCAGCATTTTCTGACCGATATGGGTGTTGCCGCACGAATAGCGTCGACACTCGACGGATACCCTGAGCTTCCGGTTCTCGAAGTGGGTCCCGGCATGGGCGTCCTCACCCGCTTTCTGCTCGAGAAGCACCCCGCCGACAAGGTCACGGTGGCCGAAATAGACACCGAAAGCATCGACTGGCTGCGCACACATCTGCCGGCGCCTCAGCCCCGGATAGAGGAAGGCGACTTCCTGCAGATGGACCTCGACGCTCTCTACCCCGACGGCGGAGATTTCTGCGTCATAGGCAACTACCCCTACAACATATCGTCGCAGATTTTCTTCCGCGTGCTCGACTACAAGAACCGCGTGCGCTGCTGCTCGGGAATGCTTCAGAAGGAAGTGGCGGAGCGGCTTGCCGCTGCTCCGGGCACCAAGACCCGAGGTATACTCAGCGTGCTCCTGCAGGCGTGGTACTCGGTCGAGTATCTGTTCACGGTGTCGGAGCATGTATTCAATCCGCCGCCAAAGGTCAAGTCGGGCGTGATACGCATGGTGCGCAACGACGTCACCGATTTAGGCGTCGACGAGGCTCTGTTCAAGACCGTCGTCAAGACAACCTTCGGACAGCGGCGCAAGACGATACGCAACTCTGTCAAGGCGCTGCTGCCGCCATCGACTACCCTCCCCGACGACTGCCTCCTGGCCAACATGCGCCCCGAGCAACTGTCGGTGCAGCAGTTCATCGATCTTACCAAAATCGTGCTGGAGATACGCCGGCAAGCAAGCTAACAGGCTCTTATGAAAGAATATACCGACGAATATCTCGAGCAGATAAAAGAGATTATAAACCGCGGCGACATCGAGGCCGCACGCGCCGAGCTGGCGTCGATGCACCCCGCCGAGATCGCCGGGCTTTACCAGAACCTCAACCTGAAGGGGGCGGAGTTCCTGTACAAGCTGCTTGACGAGGAGAGCGCCGCCGACGTGCTCATTGAGCTTGACGAGGACGACCGACTCAAGCT
>JAICZO010000057.1 GCA_029057255.1 Muribaculaceae bacterium
GCTCCGTGGGTCTCGAGGGGTACTTCCTCCCTAACGGAGTGTCGGAGAAGGTGATGATGGCGACCGGCATTCAGCCGCGCGTGTCCGACAAAGGCTTTTTCTATATCGTGGCCAATGTGCAGGGCAAGTCGATAGGGCTGCGTGCCATCGAGTTTGTCGACGGTGCCACGAGCATCTCTTCGTCGGACCTCAGCCCCGCCCGTATAATTAAGGTGGAGGGCTCGGAGTCGGCAAGCTTCAACCCCGAGGACCTCGAGGGCATAGGGGCATGGCTCAAAGACCATCCCGGCACATCGAAGCTCGTCATGCGCGGCGCCAAGAGCGACGTTACTGTCAAAGTCAGCGACAAGCTGCGCAACCAGCTCGTCGAGTGCTATGAGTACAGCGAGGCCCTGCAGGCGCAGCGTCTTGCCTCGATAAAACGCGAAAAGTACGAGCGTATGCTCGCAACCGCCCGCGACCAGCTCGCCAATATGCCACAGTCTGAAGCAGCAACAAAATGAAAAAGGAAACATTCTTCGTCACGGGCGGTGCCGGATTCATTGGCACCAACCTCGTCAGGATGCTGGCCGCCGAGCATCCCGAGGCACGCATCGTCGTGCTTGACGCCCTCACATACTGCGGCAATATCAGCTCGATATCCGACCTGATAGAGGCTGGCCGGATAGAGTTCGTCAGGGGCGACATCGCCGACCGCGAGCTTGTCAGCACCCTCTTCGACCGCTACCGCCCGGCATATATCATAAACTTTGCCGCCGAGACACACGTCGACCGCAGCCTTGACGACTCGCGCCCCTTCGTGCGCACCAATGTCGAAGGCACCCTCAACCTGCTCGACTGCGCCTTGGCTGTACGCCGGGCCGAACTTGCCGCCGGCAGTGAGCCGTCGCTCAGGAAATTCGTGCAGATAGGCACCGACGAAGTCTACGGCCAGCTTGACATCGACATCCCCGAGGGCAGGCCTCTGCCCGAAGCCGCAGCTGCAGCACTCGGCCGTCAGGGCGTGACATACGGCACCGTCTCATTCTCCGAAACATCTCCTCTTCAGCCGTCGTCGCCTTACTCTGCCGCCAAGACATCGGCCGACCTGCTGGCGCTGTCGTTCTTCCACTCCTTCGGCCTGCCTGTGGTGGTGACACGGTGCAGCAACAACTACGGCCCCTATCAGCACCCCGAGAAGCTTATCCCGCTGATGATAAACAACATACTCGCGCGCAAGCCCCTGCCTGTCTACGGCCGCGGACTCAACGTGCGCGACTGGATTCATGTCGACGACCATTGCCGCGGCGTGCTCACTGCCGCCGTCGACGGCAAGCCCGGCCGTGTGTACAACTTCGGCGGCTACAGCGAGCGCCGCAACATCGACATCGTGCACAGCCTCATACGCATTGTGGCCGGCATGCTCGACGACAACGCGGGCATCGACGACAGCCTCGTCACTTATGTCGGCGACCGCCCCGGCCATGACATGCGCTATGCCATCGACGCCGCAAGGTCTATGGCCGAGCTCGGCTGGAAGCCCGAGGTAGACTACGACCACGGGCTCGAATCCACCGATGTCACTTATACACATATACGAGCCCACGAGACTAACGCGAAGAGCGTATGGCGACTTCTGCGT
>JAICZO010000058.1 GCA_029057255.1 Muribaculaceae bacterium
GTTCTTGACGGTGTTGTTGTTGACGCGGTGAACGTACATTACCGACAGGTCGAAGGCGAGGTTCACCACGGGGATTGTGAACTCGGCAGTCACACCACCGGTGAATCCGGCGCGGTTGTCATTCTCGAAGATGCTGTTGTTGAGACGCATCGAGTTTACTTCGACACCGACACGGGGACCGATGCGGAACTGGGCTGCGGCGGGGAGTGCCGAGAAGGCTACGGCCACCACGGCAAGCAGGAGTACTTTAAGATTTTTCATATTGGATAAGTTTTTTGTTGATTAGCGGTGTCTTATGCCCGACAGAAATATAGGTCGGTGCGCAAAATTACAATTTTTAATGGATAAAACGGCAACGTCCGGCAAAAAATTTGTAATTTTGCTCATTATGACACAAGAAGAACACCTGAGAATCGAAGAGAAGGTCGTAGATATGCTCCGCACAGTATACGACCCCGAGATACCTGTCGACATTTACTCGCTCGGACTCGTATACCGTATCGACCTGGCCGACAGCGGAGAGCTGACTGTCGACATGACCCTCACGGCGCCCAACTGCCCGATGGCCGACTTCATCCTCGAGGATGTGCGAATGAAGCTCGAGAGCATCGAGGGTGTGACTGCCGTCAATGTCAACATCGTCTTCGAGCCTGAATGGAACCAGGACATGATGAGCGAGGAAGCCAAGCTCGAGCTGGGGCTCCTCTGACACACCGCATATGATATACTTCCTGAGCGACATACACCTTGGCGCCGCCTATATGCCCGACCGTAAGGCTCACGAGGCTAAGGTGGTAGCGTTTCTGCAGTCGATAGAGCAGGATGCCGGGAGGCTGTACCTGCTCGGCGACATACTCGACTACTGGTTCGAGTACCGCGACGTGGTGCCCCGGGGGTATGTGCGCTTCTTCGGGCAGCTCGCCCGCATGGCCGACCGCGGCACCGAGATAGTGTGGTTCACGGGCAACCATGACATATGGCTGTTTGACTATCTCCGCGACGAAATCGGCATCACCGTCGTCGACACCCCGGCCGGCGGCATTCCCGTCGACATCGACGGCACCCGCTTCTTCCTCGGCCACGGCGACAACTTCGGCCGCCAGCCCCGCTCCTACACTTTCCTGCGCGCCCTCTTCCACAACCGCCTGTGCCAGCGCCTCTACGCCTCGCTGCATCCGCGCTGGACGATACCCTTCGCGCACGGCTGGAGCGCACACAGCCGCCTCGCTTCGGCTCCGAGTCCGTCGGTGCCCGCCATCTCGCCGCGTGCCCGTGCCGCCGTCGAGACCTTTGCCCGCAGCCTCGCCGACGCCGACCCCGCCCTCCGCTATATTATAATAGGACATCACCATCTGCCCCTTGCCGAGCAGATAAGTCCCGACTGCCGCCTCGTCATCCTCGGCAACTGGATCGACCGCGCCACCTATGCCAGCTTCGACGGCAAGGAGGTGAAGCTGCACGAGTACGACCGTCCGGCGGACACGAAGTAGACACTTGCCGTGGTCATCTGTCCGATAACGGACAGTCCTGTGAGCGCTCTGCGGGAGCTAATCCGTTGATTATTAATGATGATGTGCATTTGGCACGCCTTTTGGTATACTACTGTCAGAATTTTAATTGAAAAATGGACAGAGAGATACCAAAAAAAGAAATCCGCAGGCGCCGTCTTACCCGCGCCGTGCGTGTGGTGCTCCCGACAGCGGCTGTTGTCGCTCTCGGCATATGGGGCATCACGGCGTCGCTTAGCAAAAGTGTAAACATCGGATCGCTCCAGCTGAGCGAGGTGGAAAAAGGCGACATCAACGTGACAGTATCGGCAGCCGGCACCGTCGAGTCGGCATTCGAGGAAGTCATAAACTCACCCATCACATCGCGCATACTTGAAGTGCGGCACAGC
>JAICZO010000059.1 GCA_029057255.1 Muribaculaceae bacterium
GTGATCCGGATGCGACTCGAACGCATGACCGTCTGCTTAGAAGGCAGATGCTCTATCCAGCTGAGCTACCGGACCGAATGACTGTCGCGGCTGATGCCGCAACAGTCGTTATGGTGTGGAGTATTAGTCCTGGTTGAGGTTTACTCGCTTGAACGATACTACGGTGAGACCCTTGGCGGTCTTTTCGAGGTACTGTCCGATGGTGAGTTCGCCGTCCTTCACGAATTCCTGCTCCATGAGGCAAGATTCCTTGAAGAATTTGTTGAGGCGGCCCTGTGCGATGTTTGTAATCATCTGCTCGGGGAGGTTTGCAGCCTTGGCGGCAGCTGTCTCGGCGATGATGCCACGAGCTTTTTCAGCCTCTTCTTCGGTGAGCCATCCTTTGTTGATGTTTGATGCGATGTGGTCTTCGCTGTCAACGAGGTTGGGGTTGATACCTGCTTTCTTGAGAGCTGCTTCAACGGCTTTCTTCACCTGTTCTTCTTTTGTCTTCTCGACTGCTACGTTGTACTCTGAAGTCTTGACTTCTTCGGGTACGCTGTCGCGGTCAACGGCAACGGGGTTCATCGATGCGATCTGCATTGCGATGTCGCGGCCTACCTGGTAGTCAACGTTCTCGATGTTGAATCCTGCGATTGTCGAGAGCTTGTTGCCAAGGTGGTTGTACGAAGTTGTCGAGGGAGCCTCGAGGCATTCGTAGCTACCGAGCTCGATTTTTTCGCCGGTCTTGCCGCTTTCTTCGGTGATGTAGTCAGTTACGCTGACACCGTTGATGGTAAGGCCTTTGAGTTCTTCGAGCGACTTCACCTTGTTAGCGACGGCGAGGTCGAGGAGTTCCTGTGTGAGAGCGACGAATGTCTTGTTCTTAGCCACGAAGTCTGTCTCGCAGCAGAGAGCGACGATAGCAGCGAAGTTACCTTCGTTCTTGGCGAGTACGCAGCCTTCGGAAGCCTGACGGTCTTCGCGCTTGGCGGCTACGGCTTTGCCTTTCTGACGGAGGATTTCAACGGCTGCTTCGATGTCGCCGTCGGTCTCGGTGAGGGCTTTTTTGCAGTCCATCAGGCCGGCGCTTGTGAGGTTGCGCAGCTTGGTGATATCTGCGAGTGTTACTGCCATAG
>JAICZO010000006.1 GCA_029057255.1 Muribaculaceae bacterium
GCATCCACACAACCCAGAACTGCAGTGCGTAGCAGATGCCGAAGCCGGCGAGGAATTTGAGGGCCTCGCGGCTGTAGCTGCCGCTGCTGCGGAACACCCACGACTTGTTGCAGAGAAACGAGTTGGTCACGCCGCAGATGTATCCTAAGGCATTGCTGACATACAGGTTAAGCCCGAGGAAAGATTTGCACAGATATATCACGCCGAAGGTGACGAGTGTGTTGAGCACGCCGACCATGCAGTATTTGACAAACTGTATGATTTTCTCTCTCTTCTCTTCGCTTATGTTTGATCCTATCATTGTTCGGGGAGGTCTTTGGGGTCGACCTGAAGTATCGGTAGCGACCAGTTGAAGTGTACGGCTGCCACTCGCAGGCCGATGACGGTAGCGGCGCAGCTTATCTGTGATATTATGGGAGAGTTGTCGAATACCAGCTGCACGAGCCAGTAGACAAGTCCTCCGGCCAGACATGCCGTGGCGTATATGTCCTTGCGGAAAAACAGGGGCTCCTCGTTGATGAGGATGTCGCGCGTCACACCGCCGAACGAGCCTGTGATGATGCCCATCGCTATGGCGACCCAGGCCGGGAAATCGGCCGCAAAGCTCTTCTCGATGCCCACCACGACGAACAGCGCCAGGGCGATGGCGTCGAAGAGGAAGAGGGTGCGCATGCCCTTGACAAGCGCCTTGCGGAAGATGATGACCGTGACAAGCGACAGGAAGGTGACGGCGAGATACATCCACGACTGCATCCAGAACACCGGGATGCCCAGCAGCAGGTCGCGCAGGGTGCCGCCGCCGATGGCTGTCACAAGGCCCACGATATAGGCTCCGAACCAATCGAAGCTCTTCGCCGCTGCCAGGCGTATGCCGGAGATGGCGAAGGCTATGGTGCCGAGAACCTCGATGATGAAAATAAAGAGATTGTCTTCGTTCATTTCTTCTTGTTTTCAGGTGCCGACGCAAGCGCCTTCACTCTCGCAAGCGAGCGCGAGGCGGCTTTGGCCTCTTTCTCGTGATAGCGGCACAGGTCGGTAAGGAAGCACTCGCCGCACTGCGGGGTGCGAGCCTTGCAGACGTAGCGCCCGTGCAGTATGAGCCAGTGGTGTGCTGTGCCGAGCACTTCTTCGGGGATGTTGGCGACAAGCTTGCGCTCGGTCTCGAGCGGACTGCGGCTGCCGGTGGTGAGGCCGAGGCGCTCGGCCACGCGGAAGACGTGCGTGTCGACTGCCATCGCCGGGCGGTCGAAAATCACCGACAGTATCACGTTGGCTGTCTTGCGCCCTACGCCCGGAAGGCTCATAAGGCTGTCGATGTCGTCGGGCACATCGCCGCCGTAGTCTTCGGTCAGGCGGCGTGCCATGCCGAGCAGCGACTTTGTCTTGTTGTTGGGGTACGAACACGATTTGATAAGGGCGAACACATCCTCCGGCTGCGCGGCTGCAAGCTCGGCTGCCGTGGGGTAGGCCTCGAAGAGCGCCGGCGTGATCATGTTGACGCGCTTGTCGGTGCATTGAGCCGACAGGATTACCGCCACCAACAGCTGGTAGGGGTTGTCGTAGTGCAGCTCTGTCTGCGGTGCCGGCATCTCGGCGCTGAAGCGCTCGATGACGGCTCTGAAGCGTTCGCTCTGTCTCATTATGCTCGTTTTGACAGGCATACGCCCGACAGCATGGCTGCCGGGCGCTTTATGCCGTTATGCGTATTGTCAGTGTGCCGATGTGAATTCCTCGAGGAAGCGGATGTCGTTCTCCGAGAACATGCGCAGGTCTTTCACCTGATATTTCAGGTTGGTGATGCGCTCGACACCCATGCCCAGGGCGAAGCCCGAGTATTCTTTGGAGTCGATGCCGCAGGCTTCGAGGACGGCAGGGTCGACCATGCCGCAGCCGAGAATCTCAACCCAGCCGGTGCCTTTGCAGAAGGAGCATCCCTTGCCGCCGCAGAGGTTGCAGCTGATGTCCATTTCGGCCGAAGGCTCGGTGAAGGGGAAGTAGCTCGGGCGCAGGCGGATTTCGGTCTTGGGACCGAACATCTCGCGGGCGAAGTAGAGCAGTGTCTGGCGAAGGTCGGCGAAGGTGACGTTGCGGTCGACGTACAGAGCCTCTACCTGATGGAAGAAGCAGTGCGCGCGAGCCGAGATGGCTTCGTTGCGGTATACGCGTCCCGGGCAGATGATGCGGATGGGGGGCTGCTGCGATGTCATGACGCGGGTCTGCACCGACGAGGTGTGGGTGCGGAGCAGTACATCGGGGTTGCGGCCGATGAAGAATGTGTCCTGCATGTCGCGGGCGGGATGGTCGGCGGCGAAGTTGAGCGACTCGAAGACGTGCCAGTCGTCCTCAATCTCGGGGCCTTCGGCGATGGTGAAGCCGAGGCGGCGGAAGATGTCGATAATCTGTTCGCGCACGAGCGAGAGCGGGTGGCGGGTGCCGAGGCGTACGGGCGCGGCGGTGCGTGTGAGGTCAATGCCGCTGTTGTCGCTGTTGCCTGAGCCGGCTTCCTCTCTGAGGCTGTTGATGCGCTCGGTGGCGAAAGTCTTCAGCTCGTTGAGGGCCTGTCCAAGCTCGCGCTTCTTGTCGGCGGCGACAGTGCGGAAGTCGTTCATAAGGGCGCTGATGGCGCCTTTCTTGCTTAAGTACTTGATGCGCAGCTCTTCGACTTCGGCTGCGTTGGCAGCCTTGAGTGTCTCGAGCTCGGCGCGTATTTCGTTGATCTTATCTATCATCGGTCGATTTGAATTTTATGGCGCAAAAGTACGAAAAAAAATTAGAATAAAGGCTTGCCGGGGCAGAATTTGTCGGTCATGGCCGTTGTCATCGAGTCTCCGAGCGACACCACGAGGAGTCCTTCGGCTCCTGCACGCCTGAGCATCGACATGGCGCTGTCGGCGTCGCCGCATGCCATGCAGGCTGTGGCGAGCGCGTCGGCTGTGGCGCAGTCGGCGGCTGATACGGTCGCCGCCAGGACGTTGCCCGCCACAGGACGGCCGCTTATCGGCGACAGCGTGTGGCCGTAGAAGTTGCCGTCGCTGTCGCGCCTTACGTTGCGGTAGTTGCCCGATGACGCGATGGATGTCTTTGCCGGCCCGAGGGGCATCACGGTCAGACTCTCGTGTGCCATGCCTCCGGTTGGGGCGTCGATCTGTATGTTCCACGGGCGCATTTTAGGGCTGTGTCCGCGTGCCGTTATCTCGCCGCCTATTTCAATCATGTAGTCCCGGACTCCGTTGTCGTCCAGGAGCTTGGCGACGCGGTCGACACCGTATCCCTTGGCCACGGACGAGAAGTCGAAGCATGTCGCCGGGTGCTTCTTGCTTACCGACATGTCGTCGGCTATGCCGCACTCTGCGATGCCGACGGTGAGCAGGGCGGCCTCGATGGCGCTGTCGCCCGGCGTGCTGTCGATGTCCTCGCGGCCGAAGCCCCACAGAGACGTCAGCGGGCCTACCGTCGGGTCGTACAAGCCATGCGACAAGGCGCTGACCGCCGTCGAAATGTCGAAGACGTCGCGGAAGGCTGCCGACGCCGTGGCCGACCTGCCGGAGTTGATGGCCGACACTGTCGACGAATCGTTGAACATCGACAGCTCGCGGTCAATTGCCTTGAGGACACTGTCGATACGCCCGTCAAGATTCTGGTCCGATTTATATATTATGTGAAAGCTTGTGCCCCATGTATAGCCGTCATGTGTAAAAAAATCTGCGCTACAGCTTGCAAATGTCAAAAATAATGCCGAAATTAGCGACATGATAATGAACGTACGTCTCATACCCTAAAATTTTTTACAAAAATACGAAAAAAATAGCATACAC
>JAICZO010000060.1 GCA_029057255.1 Muribaculaceae bacterium
TTGACGGGCTTGATGATTTCGTCGGGGACTTCTGCGTCATAGATGTCCTGCATTGCCTGCACCATGTCGGTGGCCTGCTTGCCTTTGCCTTCGACGAGGAGGTCGTATGCTTCCTTGACGCGGTTCCAGCGGTGGTCGCGGTCCATTGCGTAGAAGCGGCCTACGATCGAAGCGATTACGCCTGCCGACTGCTCGCAGTGCTCGGCCACTTTCTCGATGAAGCCCTTGCCGCTGCGGGGGTCGGTGTCGCGGCCGTCCATGAAGCAGTGGAGGTATACTTTCTTGAGGTTGTAGTGCTTGGCTATGTCGCAGAGGGCGAAGAGGTGCTCGAGCGAGGAGTGCACGCCGCCTGTCGATGTCAGACCCATGAAGTGCATGGCCTGGCCGGTCTTGGCGCAGTATTCGAATGCGTTTTTGATTTCGGCATTGTCAAGGATTGAGCCTGAGGCGATTGCTTTGTTGATCTTGACAAGGTCCTGATATACGATGCGTCCGGCACCGATGTTGAGGTGACCTACTTCGGAGTTGCCCATCTGTCCGTCAGGCAGGCCTACGTATTCGCCGCTTGCCTGGAGCTTGCTGTGGGGGTATGTCTTCAGGAGGTAGTCCCAGTAGGGAGTGGGAGTATTGTAGATTGCGTCGGAGTGCTGGTGGTTTCCGATGCCCCATCCGTCGAGGATGATAAGTAACGCTTTGTGAGCCATTATTTCGGAATTTAAGAGTTTGTCTTGTCGTTGTCTTCAGTCTCTGCTGCACGGTTAATGTCGTCGATTCTCTCGCGGCGCAGGCGCTCGCGTTTCTTGAGGTTGAAGTGCAGCAGTATGAGTATGATGCTTGTGATGCCTATTATGCCGAAGTAGTAGAGAGCCGACGTGCGGCCTGCGGCATACTCGGGGTATCCGATATACGCCATGACGGCAAGGTATATGGCGAGGATGAGCGGAATGACTGTCGAACGTTTCAGTTTCTTCATGTCGGTGGTGTTTTGTCAGCAGTGCACGGTTCGGTCGGGCGCAGGCTCGGGGATGTGTCGGAAGGGTGAGCCTGTCGGGTCGAAACGTCCTTCGGTCAGATGACGGTATATACGCAGGCACGCCCATGCGTCGAGGGCGGCATAAGCCTGCTGTGCCTCGGAGAGCGATTCTGCCTCCCAGTTGGTGAGTCTCTGGCTTTTGGATATGCGCTCGCCGAATATTATGGCGTATATTTTCTGGAGTGATATGTCGGTTATCTCGTACTTCTTGACCAGGTGCTGCAGGTCGATGAAGCCTTTGGGGTCGATGTCGCCCGAGCGGCGCAGGACGTTGAAGTCGTCGTGCACTGACAGTCCTATCTTTGTGATGTCGGGATTCTCAAGGAATGCTTTCAGCTCGGCACAGATGCCTATCTTGTTGAGGCGGAAGAGGAAGCAGCGGTCCTCGGTAGAAACCTGCATCAGCGCCACCTTGTGGACCTGCCCTTTGCGGAACGACGGACGTGTCTCGGTGTCGAAGCCGACGGCCTTCTCTTTGGAGAGCACTCTGAGGGCGCTGTGGGCCACGGCGGCAGAGTCGACGACAGTGATTGCCGCCGGATATGTCATCACCGGCATCTCGGCGAGGCGCTCCTTGCTGATACTGATTATGTAGTTATGATTATTCACTATACAAAGTTACGCATTTGGCTGCTAAAAAGTTGCGGTTTAGATAAAATTAACACAACGCGGGCATGTCGAGATACTCTGTCGCTGGGAAGCGGGCGGCAAGATAGCGGCCTATGAAGGCGCGGGTATCTTCGGCGATGACGGCGTCGCTTGTGAGCCAGCCTTCCTCTGTGAAGGCAATCGAACCGTCCGACTCCATAATCAGC
>JAICZO010000061.1 GCA_029057255.1 Muribaculaceae bacterium
CATGAGCAGAAAGTGACCGCTCTGATCAACAATCTTTTTGCCATGGCTGAGGCCGAGCACGACTATGCCACACGCGGCAAACTCGACTGGTTCGTATCGGAGCAGGTTGAGGAAGAAGACACCGCACGCGGCATCATCGACCGTCTCAGACTCATCGGCAACGACGGCCTCGCTCTCTACACTCTCGACAAGGAGTTTGAAGCACGCGTATACAACGTGCCTTCGCCCCTTGCAAACGCCTGATGAATATCACTCTCATAAACCACAGCGACAGCCGGGGCGGCGCCTCGGTTGTCGCTGTGCGTCTTATGCACGCCCTGCGACGCGCCGGCCACAACGCCTCGATGCTCGTCACCCACAAGAGCACCGATGATCCCTGCACCGTCCGCGCCGGGGCGAAGCTTGCCGTCAGGAGCGCGTTCATCAGAGAGCACCTGCGCATTTTCTGCGGCAACTCATTCACGCGCGACGACCTCTTCAAGGTGTCGCTGTGCAGCGACGGCATCGGGCTTGACAGGCACCCGCTTGTCAGAGAGGCCGACGCGGTGATTCTCAACTGGGTGAACCAGGGCATGATGTCACTAAAAGAAATAAGCCGCATAGCGGCGGCAAAGCCCGTGATATGGACGATGCACGACATGTGGAACCTGAGCGGCATATGCCACCACGCGGGTACTTGCACGGCATACCGCACCGCATGCGGAAACTGCCCCCTGCTGCACGGCGCCGCCTCGCCGCGCGACCTGTCGCACCGCACGTGGACGCGCAAGAAGGCTCTGTACGACGAGGCTCACATACGCTTCGTCGCCGTCAGCAGCTGGCTTGCAGGCAAGTGTGCCGAGTCATCGCTCCTCGGCGGCAGTGAGGTCGATGTCATCCCCAACGCGTTCCCGGTCGAGGAATTCTACTGCGGCGACAAAAATGCGACGGGCAAAAAGATAATACTCATGGGCGCGGCTCGCCTCGACGACCCTGTCAAGGGGCTGCCTCTTGCCATCGAAGCGCTCAACAAGCTCGACCGCGACGACTTCAAGGCGGTATTCTTCGGCGCCGTACGCGACAGCCACGCCTTCGACAGCCTGCGGTGCGACTACAGCCTCGTAGGCCCGGTCAGCGACAAGGAAGCGGTGCGCCGACTCTATGCCGGCGCTTCGGTAGTGCTGTCATCGTCATTGTACGAGACCCTCCCCGGCACGCTCATCGAGGGACAGGCTGCGGGCTGCACTCCCGTATGCTTCGACAGCGGCGGCCAGCGCGACATCATCGACAGCCGCGACACGGGCATACTCGTCAGCCCGTATGATACGGACGCCCTCGCCCGAGCACTGTCAGAGGCTCTCGACAGCCCCTGCGACCCGGACACTCTGCGCCGCTCCGTCAGCGAGAAATTCTCGGCCGACGCAGTCGCGGCAAGATATATCAATCTTATTGGCAGAACCGTCTGACAGACACGCCGTCAGAACTCCACCGACAGCCTTACGTTGAACTGACGGCGGGTGAGATAGTTGGGCACGGCATACTGGATGTCGTTGACGTCGGTCACCCAGTAATAGCTGCTCACGTTGCTGATGTCGAGCAGGTTGAACACATCCACCCCGAGCCATACACTCTTGAAATGACGCAGGAAACCTGTGCGCCGCTCACCTTCCTTGGGCGGTGACAGCAGGGCGTATGCCAGACCGACGTCGAGACGCTTGTAAGCCGGAGCGCGGAAGTAGCCCTTGTCTCGGCTCCCGCGCGGCGCCGTCATGGGGAGGCCGTCGGAGAAGATGCCGCGGAGATTGAACTTCAGCTTGGGGAACTTGGGGAAATAATCGGTGAAGAACAGAGCGACGCTATAGCGCTGGTCGGTCGGACGGGGCACCTTGACACCGTTGAGCGTCTCCTGCGTCTTCATAAGCGAGAAGCTTATCCACGAATCGGTGCCGGGCACGAACTGCCCGAAGAGCTTCATGTCGAGACCGTAAGTGAAACCGCTCGCCAGATTACGGCCGGAGTATACAATCTTGAGATTGTCGATTTCGTAGGGTATGAGATTGCCGAGCGCCTTGTAGTAAGCCTCGCCGGAGAGCTTGAAAGGCCGTCCCATAGCCCGGAAGGTATAGTCGGCGCCGAGAATAAGCTGGAAAGAGCGCTGGCTCTTGATGTCCTTGTTGAGCTGCACGGTGATATTCCCGGCATTGTCCTCGAC